>NZ_JBFGYC010000132.1:0-8067 GCF_041587635.1 Pontibacterium sp.
ACTCGGCGGCAGGGAATTTCAACTCCGTACGGGTGGAGATGGCTCACCTTGAGCAGTTCAGGATACTTTCTGGAAGATGCGGGTTTGGCCCTGATAACGGATCAGTGGCCCTTCACCGGTGGGGCAAAAGGGGACAGATTTATTTTCCTGTTTTGAAACCTGCACCGCTAATCACCTTACCCGTATTCAACAGTGCAGAGACGAAGCTGAAGTCTCTTCATCGCAGGAACTCCAGAAGAACAATATTGCGTTTATCACTGCACCTCTTGCCAATACTCTGTCCGGCCTTTTTCCTTCTGCGGTGCATCGATAAATGCGGCTATCCGGGTCCAGATTTTATCCCGGTGACGGTGGAAAATGTCGTTATGTCCGGCGTCGGCCACGGTAACCATGCTTTTATACGGGGACGGATAGCGTTGATACAACGTCTCGGCTAACTGCAGCGGTATCTGCCGATCGCGTTCGCCGTGGATAAACAGAGCCGGTGCCGTAACCCGCTCCAATTTGGCGGTCTGATCAAAGGGCCGCCGGTTCACGAACATACGTAACCAGCCCATCCCGGCTTCGCTCATCACTTCATGGGCGCTGGTGAACGTACCCACCAGAATCAGGCCCCCAAACTCACGCTCTTGTGCCAGATCCACTGCTACAGCGGAACCCAACGAACGCCCGAGGAGAAAGATATTTTCCGGTGCAAAGTTCAGCTCTTGGGTGGCGTAGCGCAATGCGGCTTTGGCATCGTTATACACGCCAGCCTCACTGGGTTCTCCTTCACTACGGCCGTAACCACGGTACCCCACCAGCAACACGTTCACGCCGGTTTGCGCCAGATGCCAAGCTGAGTTCAGACGGTGCAGTGAATGTCCGAAGTTGCCGTGAAAATACAGCACCAGCTTTTGATTATCGGGTTTAGGAAGGTAAAACGCATGCAGGCGAATCTGATCGTCGGTGGTGAATTCCACATCCTGTACGCCACTGTCGTCCAGGTTGTAGTTATCCACGTTGAAGCGCATGGGGTGAAAGGCAAAACTCTTAATAATGGTATCTGAACAACCACTCATCATGAGCGTCAGCATCGAGAAGATTAGGCAACGCAGAAGTTGGCCCATAGGAGCCTCCTCACATTTGGTTGAGCGGAATTTTCAAATAACTGATTCCATTCTCCTCTTCCCTGGGTAAATGCCCGCCCCGGATATTCAGCTGCACCGCGGGCAGCATCAGGGTGGGCAGGTCCAATGTTTTATCACGGGCTTCGCGTACAGCAACAAATGCGGCTTGAGAGGTATCTTCACGGATATGCAGATTCAGCGTCTTCTGCTCTAGCACCGTGGTTTGATAGTTGTAATGATCACGCCCATCACCAGGATAGTCGTGACAAACGTAGATCGGAGTTTCGTCAGGCAGTGTGTATAAGGTCTGGATTGAATCGTAGAGTGTCGCCGCACTGCCACCGGGGAAGTCACAACGGGCGGTGCCGAGATCGGGCATAAACAACGTATCACCCACAAAGAGCTGATCATCGATCAGGTAGCTGACGCAGGCGGGCGTATGGCCCGGTGTATGAATCACTCTGCCCTGAAGATTACCAACCTGAAAGGTTTCACCGTCTTTGAATAAACGTTGGAACTGATGACCGTCACACCTGAAGCTACCATCCAGATTAAAAAGCGCAGCAAAGGTGTGTTGTACTTCAGTGACCCGACTGCCAATCCCCAGCTGACCACCCAGCTTTTCCTGCAGATACGCGGCCGCACTGACATGGTCGGCATGGACGTGGGTATCCAATATCCATTGCACTGTCAGCCCCTGCGCGAGCACGAAGTCGATAATCGGGTCTGCAATGCTATTGTCAGTGCGGGCAGAGATACTATCAAATCCCAGTACCGGATCGATCACCGCACAAGCCTTGCTGTCCCGATCCACCACCACATAACTCAGTGAGCCGGTGCTTTCGTCAAAGAAATGGGTAACGCCCGGTTGAGGCATACCGTCCCTCCAGAGTGACGCTGCATGTGTCTGTAGCTTAGGCTAAATACGACATTTTGGAATCTAAAACGGCGTACTGGGTGAGTGGGAGACACCTGCCGGTTGACGTTGAATATGGGTTAACCCTAAGGTTACGAACAGGCTTCACGCATCAGCATATTAAGGACGCAGACCCACTATGAATTACTCAGTCACCGCCTCTACAAACCCGGACGGATACCTGCTAACCCATTACGGTAAGATCAAAGCCGAATCCTGTGACTACAACGGCCACCTGAACGAAGGGCATGCGCTGGTGATGCTATCGCTGGCGACCGATACCATTCTGGATGCCATTCAGCTGGATGCCGCCGGACGGGAACGCCTGAATTTCAGTGCGTTTACCATACAAAACAACCTGTATTACCGCGCGGAGGGGCATGAAGGTCAGGATGTATTCGCCCAGTCCCAGCTGCTGTCCTTTGATGAAAAGCGATTACGTATGTTTCATCGTCTGATCGATGCGGAAAGTGGCGCGGTACTGGTGGAGCTGGAATGCCTGATGCTGGGTGTGGATATGGCTATCCGTAAGTCTGCTTGCTGGCCGGAAGGGGTGAGTGAAGGGTTAGCGCAGCTGCGTAAGAAACAGCAAGATCTGCCCCGCCCGGATAATGCCGGACGAGCGATTGAGAAACCGGTGTTGGGATAAAGGCTTTCAGTCTGTCGCCGTGTTACGCATTATCGGTTATCGAGACCCGCTGTATGGATTCCCACGGGGGACCGTGGGAACCAGAAAATCGCTGCGCTCAGTTGTGCCTCGTTCCCACGCTCCTGCGTGGGAATGCAGACTGTCAGGCTAAAAACCCCAGAACTAAAAATTAGCGTTCGCCCTGCACTTCAAAATCATCCGCACGTAACAGTGCGGAACCGTCTGCCTGTAGCGCCCAGTGTTCATGATGCACCACACCGAAGGCTTTGTTCATGGTCCATTTTGAGGTGAGGATATAGCCATCGTCACCTTCGGGAGTCCACTCTACGTCCTGATAGTCCACCGAGTGGAAACCGTCGTCGATGATCTTCTGCCAGAAGGCCTGAATCTCTCCCCGACCGGTAAATGTGCCAAACGGGCGCGCCTGCATCACAGCACCTTCTTCATATTGTGCTGCGCAACCTGCGGCATCCTGTGAATTAAAGGCCTGTTGCCAGCGGGCGATGGCGGCTTTAGCAGCATCTAGCGTTGCGTTGTGATTAGTCATCGTGATCTCCCATCCATTATCTTAGTTGGGATTACTGTACGCCTGGCATTATGACCAAAAAACAGATCTATCAAAAATCATCGTTTGCTTTTTACGGACAATAAAATCCTATGAATAACCTGCGCCAGATGTCTGTTTTTGCCCGCATCGTAGAGTGCGGTTCGATCAGTGCAGCCGCTGATTCACTCGACCTGTCCAAATCAGTCGTCAGCCAGCACCTGAAAACGCTGGAGTCGGAACTGGGGGTGCCCCTGTTGAAACGCACCACCCGTCGGCAGACATTAACGCCTGCCGGTGAGGTGTTTTACACCCAATGTCAGCAGTTGAACCAACTGGCCGCAGATGCGTGGGATCAGGCGCAAAGCAATCAGTCCGTTCCCCGCGGGAAGATTAAAATTACCGCCCCCCATGCATTGATGGGGCCGTTAATTGCCCCGGTTATCGGTCAGCTGATGCAACAATATCCACAGATCGAACCGCAACTGATCGCCAGCGATGAGCAGCAGGATCTGATGCAGCACGGGATTGATCTGGCTATTCGGGTGGGACATTCACAGGAAAGCAGTTACCGGCAGCGGCGTATTGGCGCATTTCGTGATGTGCTCTGCGGTACTGCAACTTATATCAACAGCGGTCCAACAGACAGCCTGAATTACATCGCCAACCGCTGGCAGGGAAAGCAGATTAAGCATCAGCTTATCCACAAGGAAAATAGCAGTCGCCGCAAGCTGACGTTTGCTCCGGGCTGCACGGTAGATTCCCTTTACACCACATTAGCGCTGCTGGAAGCCGGTGCCGGGATCGGTATCATCCCCGACTTCATTCTCAACGCTAATGCCTCATCCCTCACCGAAGTGATGCCGAATTATCAACTGAGCAGCGTGCCTATTTTTGCCGTGCATCCTTATCAATCAGGTCTGCCACTGGCGGTGGGAGTCACACTGAATGCCATCGAAGCCGCACTGCAACAGGATTAGAAGAAGTAAAAAAATGCCCCGATTTCTAGTGAATCCGGGGCAAATCGAGGACGCGAGGAGGAGAAATAAGACAATCCAGCGGACTGTATTAACCCCTACGCACGATCTCTGGATTCAGATCTCTAGAGTTACAACAATCCTGATTTAATCAGGTCAAATGATTCCAGTGTCCGCGCCATATCCTGTTCCATATTCTCCCCTTCCTCTGTACATGCATTTCTGATGGGACACATAGCCGTTTTGATAACGTTAGAAAATTTCATGTTGATCTACTCTCGCTGCAATCATCCTCTAAGCTGTTGATTTTTGTTCGGTCAATTTGAAAGTGTAAACCTGACGTTACACCCTGCAGATTCAGCGTTAGGGTGCGTTAACAGTGCATCTGACCTATATCTACAGTTAATAAATTCGCCGCCTTGTGCCTGTCACAGGACAATATCAATTCGCCCAAATCGCCACGATTAGAGGAGGGCTTTTCATGCTTTTTTACAGGTTAATCGCAACCCTGTTAACGCTTAGCTTATGCAGCCTGCTTAACCTAGCGCACGCAAAACCCTTAGATATTAAACACCTCTCTGCCGCGCCCTATGCTCCCGACCGGGTGCTGGTCAAGTTTAAAGCGGGCTCCGCCGCAAGTGAGATCGGACAAGCCCACCGCGCCGTCAACGGGCAACACCGCTCCACCCTCGAGTCTATTGGCGTTCAGGTCATCCAGGTACCCAGCGGAGATGTACCTGCTGCGGTAAAGGTGTATCAGTCCAACCCCAACGTCCTTTACGCCGAGCCTGACTACTACCGCTTACTGGTGATGCCGAATGAGGAAGTAGGACCGACCCCAGGGGGTGGGGCCAACTATTTCAGCGAACAGTGGTATCTGCATAACGACGGTCAGGATCATGCCTATGTCCGTTCAACCATATTTGGTGAAGAGCTCGCCATTACCTCAGGTACGGTCGATGCTGACATCAATGCTCCGGCGGCCTGGGATCTGAATACCGGTCGAGCCACCACCGATTCTACGGCCGGTGATACGCCCAAAGTCGCCGTACTGGATAGCGGTGCGGCCTGTCATACGCTGGAATTGGAGGGCAAGTGTATTGAACAGGTGAACGAAGTTGGCCTGTCTGTCGGCTATTTTGATAACTGTTCAGTCACCGATCCCGCCTGTGACAATCTGGGCCACGGTACTTTTGTCAGCTCGGAGGTCGCTGCCAATACCAATAACGGAGAAGGCATGGCTGGCACCGGCTGGGATACCAGTGTGGGCATTTTTAAAGTCTGTTATCAGGAGCTGGTCACCGACGGTGTTAATTTATTCACAGTTGGTTTGTGTCCTGTCTCTCACTCTGCAGCCGCCATCGAAAAAGCCTCACTGGATCAGTTTGAAGGAGGGCTTCTGGTGCGCAGCCGCTACCATGTGATCACCATGAGCTACGGCAGCGACTGGATTGATGCCGTGGGGAACATCACCCCCACCACCCCTTCCAACGCCGAATGTGATGCGATCGCCAACGCCTGGGATCGCGGTGTGGTGGTGGTTGCCGCTGCCGGTAACAACGGTAATACCACCCGTGTGTACCCGGCCGCCTGCACCCATCCGGTCAGCGGCGAGTCAACGGTGATTTCTGTTGCCGCATCGGATCATAATGATGATCGCGCCAGCTTTTCCACATACAGCTGGCCATCCGATCCCTGGGTTTCACTGGCCGCCCCCGGCGAAGCGATTTTTGGCATTCTGCCTGAATTTAAGTGTGGTATCCCGGCGGGCAGCGACAGCTGTGTCAACTGGTGGGACGGTACTTCCATGGCAGCTCCGCTTGTAGCTGGTGGCGCAGCATTGGTATGGACGGATCTGTACGAGGACAACGCGGGCTTAGCTGGCCCGGGCAGTTGTGATATTGATGGTGTGCCCTGTAATCAGGTGGTCCGGCAACGTCTGCAAAACGGTGCAGCCACTGTCGGCGCCAATGGCCAGAATATGCTGAACTGGACCCAATACGGCCGGCTTGACCTTGCTGCTGCGCTGGCCGCTCCGATTGCCGCATTCAACTACAACTGTACGGGCTATGACTGCAGCTTTGATGCCAGCAACGCATCGGGTAATGGTCTTTCATATGCCTGGGACTTTGGGGTCAACGGAGCAACTTCCGATACTGAAGCCAGCACGTATAACTATGGCAGTAGCGGCCGTTACACCGTGTCCCTAACCATTACCGACATAGAAGCCAGCACATCAACAGTCTCCGTCGAGCTTAACCTCAAGAACAACAAACGTACCGTGAGTGGTGATGTCACAGCAGGAGGCGGTGACGGAGGAGATGGCGGTGATGGCGGCAGTGGGAACTGTCCGCCTGGTAAAGCCGCAAAAGGGAAGTGCTAAATCGCTCTTCCCCCCTCAGCCAGTCTGACGTAAAGGACTGGAATTATTGATTATAAAGTGGCCTGACAACACATCTCAGGCCACTTCTATCGAGCGCCTTATCTCATCTCAGCCAGTAATTCCTTAGTATCTGCAATACGTGCATAAGCAAAGCCCAACGCTGCCATAAAGGCTGCATGTACCTGTTTAGCAGGCACCGTAATACCGTTAAACTCCTGATCACGGGTTGCGCAGGCATCCTGTGCAACCGTTACTTCGTAGCCGAAGTCTGCGGCGGCACGCACACCGGCATCGATGCACATATGGCTCATCGCGCCTACAACCACTAAGTTATCAATCTTCAGCTCATCCAGAGTCGCTTTCAGGTTAGTATCGCGAAAGCTATTGGCCGCATGCTTTAACACCACCGGCTCTCCTTCCTGTGCAGCAACACTCGTGTGAATCCTGGCACCTTCAGAACCGGCTACAAAAAACGGAGCATCCTCAGCCGAAAATTCATGCCGTACATGTACCACCGGCAACCCTTTATTACGGAATTCAGCTAGCAATCTAGCCCCATTGTCAGCTGCGGCCTGCGTGCCTTCCAGCTCCCATTTTCCATCCGCAAAGTAGTCATTCTGAAAATCGATCAGTAATAGCGCGGTATTCAACATTGTTTGGTACTCCCGTTGTGCGTAAGTGGATCGGTTATTGGCTTGATGAGATCTATTATCCGATGCAACCGAGCTCTATACTGGAGTCAAATCCGGCATATTTAGCGCAATAACTGACAATCACATGAGCCAACATACAGCCACCATCAATATCGCCATTGTGCAGTACCCTGGCGCCATGCAATCTGCCGTGGAAGGTCTGCGTGAGCTGTTTGGCTTGGCGAATCGCCTCAGCACCGAGCAAGGTTCTGCTGCGCCCTTTAATATCTGTATTCAGGATGGGTGGCAGATAACCGAAACAGACAAAACAACAAAACTGCCATTTCAGGTCATTATTCTTCCCCCCTGTATAGACGGCACCTATTACGGCGAAGAGCATCAGACACTGACGCGATGGCTAAAGGCACAACACCAACTCGGTGCGGTACTTTGCTCGGTCTGTGCGGGGGCATTTATTCTGGCGCAAACAGGTCTGCTGGATCAGCGCCCGGCCACAACCCATTGGGTGCTGGCTGAACGTTTTAGCGAGCATTTTCCTGCCGTACATCTGGATGCCAATAAGATCCTGATCAACGATGGTGATCTGATCACCGCGGGAGGACTGATGGCCTGGCTGGATCTGGGGCTAGAGCTGGTCGCTCAATTCGCCCACCCTGCACTGATGCGGCAGCTGGGTAAACAGCTGGTCGTGGATACCGGGCCGCGAGAACAACGTTACTATCGCCGCTTTATGCCCCGGTTAACGCATGGCGACAGCACCATTCTGCAATGTCAGCATCATCTGCAACGTCACTTTCGCGACAGCCTGAGCGTTAAAGGGATGGCAGCTACCTGTC
>NZ_JBFGYC010000133.1:0-8041 GCF_041587635.1 Pontibacterium sp.
GAATGTGGCGCCTTTCATCGTATCGATACCATCCAGCACAATACGACCACTAAGACGGGCATACCACTTACCCTGTCCCGATTGATGCAGCTGCAGTGGTTGTTTGTCACGCCCCAGTAACAGCGGCATTTGTAGCGCTTCAGCCCGCTGATACAGTACCCGAAAGTCAAAACCCACGACGTTCCAGCCGATAAAGATATCCGGATCTTCCGCCCGCACTACTTCAACAAACCGTCTCAGCAAACGACGCTCATCCGGCACAAATTCGAGCCCCGGTTGATTCTCACCTTTTCCCGTCATCAAGACCAACTGCAAGTGATCGCTGTAGAGACCGATGGATAGAATCTTGTCCGCCCGCATGGTGGTCTCTAGGTCGATCGACAACACACTAAACTCAGGAACATAGTTACCGGGTTTAAGAAGGACCTGCTGATTACGCTGGTAAACCGTCACCGAACCCTGAATAAAGCGTTCCATCAGATACCGGTCAGCATGACGAATGTCCTCCTCCAACAGCGCAACCCCAGCACGCTGCAGGCGCTCTATCGCCTGCCGCTGAGACTTAAGAGAGGTCGTATACAGTGCGCTCACAGCGAGCTGATTCAGATCCTGAAGATCAACTTTCGCCAGCCGCCAACCTGATAACCCCGCCAAAGCGGTGCGGGCTGCATCCAGCTGTTCGTCATGAATGAAAAATACGGCTTCCTGCGCGGGAATATCAACGCTGAACGGACCATCGGGACCACAAATCCAGTAACGCAAGCAGATACCATCCGCCTGGTCGAGTTGCTGCCGGGTCAGCAAAAAGCCAGGTATGGGAGGTAAAGAAGAAGGAAAGGAGGCAGCATCGCTCATACTCTATACCACCTGAGTAATAAGACGTATTCAGTCACGCACGCAAACAACGTGATCAATATCGCTAAAACGATCAAAGCTGAGAATCTTAGATTTTGTGTTTGCGCCAAATGCATAGCCAAACATGCCCGTCCGACTCCAGTAGTCGGTCTGTTGATTGCTCAAAGCGCCACGATACAGCAAGCCGGTCAGCTCCAGCACGCTGGGGAGTCGGCCACCTTCAGCTTCACAATAGGCATACGCACCTTGCCAGTTGTATTCGGTCTCACCCGCTTCCCGATAACTCAGTTCAGCGCTGCTTTTTATCGCCAGCATGATGAATCCGGCCAGCACAACCACACCGGCAACCAGCAGGATCAGAATCCATCTCAACATCGGTCTGTGACTCCTTTCATCAACTACCCCTTGTCAGGTTCAGTTGGAAAACGGTGCAACCACTTCCAACTCAGGGAACGCTTCAAGCAACTCCGCTTCGTCCTGCTGCTGGAATAGCAATTTAATGTTCGGCCCGGCATCCATCGTGAAGTAGACCTGCAAACCTTGCGCACGCAGATCCCAGATCTTGTGCATCGCGGCTACCGATTCCGGCTGCCAATACAGCAGCGGCGGCCAGGATGCGATCATCGTCGCATGCATCGACAGCGCATTCTGCTCAGCGGTTTCACCCAATAGCATGAAATCCTGCTGCCCAATCGCCAGATGCAGTTTTTCCAGATCAGCTGCAGCTTGCAGCGGCCAGCTCTGATAAAGGTGAGCGCTTTCTACTGTACGCTGCATGCCCGCACGGGAATCCACTTTCTTTTCGGCTGTTGTGACCTTCACCAGGCCAATCCGCAGATCCGGCCACGGTTTATCCAATACGACCGCATGACTATCCATACCGTCATCGCGATGGCCCATCTGCCATTCAACAAAACCGGTAAAGATCGAGCGAGACGCACTGCCACTGCCCATTCGAGCACATGCCGATAACTCTGCATCCGAGAGATTAAGGTTATAAAACTGATTCAGTGCCAACATCAGCGCCGCGAAACCGGATGCAGACGATGCCAATCCTGCCGCCGTAGGAATATTGTTCTCTGTATTGACCAACACAGGCTGCGGCAGGTCACCGCGGAACAACGAAACAAATTCCACCACTTTGCGGGCAAATTTACTGTCAGCTGATTGTTCTATGCCGTTCAGCACCACGCGGTCTGTACCGGTATCAGACTCAGTCACGATGGTGCGAGAGCCCAGATGCGCCAAAGACACTGACAAACTGGCATTGATCGGCAGATTCAGTTCACGATCACGTTTGCCCCAGTATTTACATAGTGCGATATTGCTAGGGGCAAACGCTTCACCCCGTTCCCCAGCAACGATCGCCGCTGGCAACAATCCCTTTACAACATCAATCTTACGCATGTGTAACCTCAACCCCTTTGGCTGATACCGCAACCGGTATCTCTTCGTACGGCATATTTAACGTCGCGTCTGCACCTAATGCGATCACACAGTCCCCCAACCCAGAACCAGAGATCTTCACGCCCTGAATCTGATCGGAGCTGCGCAAGCGCCAGATCATGTCGGCAATGGTTTTATCACATACCCCTAAGGCATCCATCAACCCTTGATAGATGTCCATCAACTTACCCAGCTCTGCCCAACTCTGAGCCTGAATCGCGCTTTCCGCTGCAACAGTTACCTGATGCATTAGCTGATACAGCTCAGTATAGATCTGCGGCTGACTGGCACTGCGTGCTTCGACCTGTTTAAGCACATCCGGCGTACGGGTTTTATATCCGGCATAGAATAAACTGATTGGAGGAATGCCCTGCAAGGCTTCGATTTGGCGTGGCTGCACGGTATAACCGATCAGCCCACCGAATACGGATGCCACCAGATCGGTCCCGGACCCCCTTCCATCCTGCACCTCATGTACAACGGCGAGTGCGTGATCAAACAGGGTATCTTTATCAGGGGTCTCTCCCGTAGCGAAGGTCATCACCGCCGCAACCACCCCAGCAGTCACCGCCGCAGAGGAGCCTAATCCCACGGTGTGAGAAAACTCTGAACGGATTGTCAGGGTGAAACCGGTGGTCATACGGGATTGAAATCGCCGGATCACTGCCAGCACAAAGCTCAATCGCCCGTCCTCAATCAGCTGATCGAGTGAGGATTCATAGTTTGCCAGCGCTGAATCGATAATAATCTGGCGATCAGTTCGGGGCTGCAGACTGATATGCATGTACTTATCCACAGCACAGGCCAAAGCGCGATGCCCAAACAACACCGCGTGTTCTCCCATCAACATAATACTGCCGGGAGCAGATACCTTAATTTCAGATGCTACGGGCACCTTCTCTATCCTCTGTTAGAGATGAAATAGGATAACCATAAACGCGGCATAACCGGTCTACTTCGTTATACGAGCAACGATCAGGCAGGTAAGCCAGCACCAAACCACCTTGATCACCCCGATGAGCACCGGCGCCACTAATCTTGGCAGCACCGCCTAATTGCTCCAGTTGACTGATAAAATCCACCACGGGTTCAGGCACGACACCTATGCGCTGCAAAAGACGATGATTTTCCTGCAACAGCCCCATCAATGTATCCGGATCGTTGAGCGATGCGGGTATGGCTCCCGTAATGCCCGCAAATTCAGACCAGATCGCACTGTCCTCATACTTGGCACGCACCGCAGCAACACACTCACCCGTTGATACTTGTGGCCGCCCCGTATTGATTCGATACCAGCCCTGTCCTAAATGACAATCCAGACGCGCTACCTCGGAGTTCTGCACCTGAACCAAACCACCGTAAGTGACCGCCGCTGCGTCAATCGCACTGCCCCGCCCGTGTTGCAGGCGTTCGCAATAACGTACCAAACTAAAGCGCTCTGCCAGTGTGAGAGGCTCTGCACTCAACTGTTCAGCCAACACCAAGGTAGCAGCAATGGCCGCCGCTGATGAACCCATCCCTGCCCCGGTCGGCAATGTAGAGACCGTACTTAAAGTTCCTGAGGGAAGATTGGAAAAGTGAGACAAGGCGTACAGCAACAGCTCCTGCGGAGCGTCCAGAATCTGATCCACGGGTCGATCGCCCGTTTCAAATTCAGCGTAACGCAGATCCAGCCTCTGCTTCAGCGCTGCCAGTTGATCACAGGCAATAGAAAAGCGCTCAGCGTCACTCGTATTTAAAACAATGTATTGGGAAAGATCAGGGGAGAAGCGAGCCTGAATAGACTCGCCAACAGCCAATGCAATCGCGGGCGCCCCGTACACCACCGAGTGCTCGCCACTCAGGATGACCTTACCCGGGGCTACTGCATTCATCAGCTCGCGACGTATTCCCGCTTGTGCTGGCTGAAGCCCGCCAGACGGAAATGACCTTTGGTCACTTTCTCGATCGTCAGGTCAGAGCCATCACGCGGATCGGGATGGCGATACAGTTCGAGGTATTTCTCGTAGGAAACCTCTTCGCGGTTATCCAGCATCGCTTGGTGCTCAGTACAGTGCAGATATTTCTCATAACCTGCCACGACCGTACCGGAGAAGAATTCAGCAACACAACCAGAACCGTAGCTAAAGAATCCAATCTTGGTACCGGCAATGTTCTGCTTACAGTTTTCCAGCAGCGATGTCAGACCAATATACATCGACGCGGTGTAACTGTTACCGATAATGCGGTTATAACTCAGCGTGTCCGCGATTTGCGCTTCGATCTGCTCTGCGGTCATGTCTGCTTTGTTCAGTTTCGCCAGATGCTGATGCGCTTTCTGGGCCATACGGCTGAACGGCAGGTGATAACAAAAGTGGCTGAAATCGTCGAATGCCAATGAGCTCACTTCACGGAAGTTTTCCCAGGCTTTCTTCAGCGCACGCAGATAAATCTTAGTGGAGTACTTACCATCAACCAACGCAGTAGAACGGTAGTTCGGACGCCAGAAATCCATCACATCTTCAGTGTGATTACCCACTTCAGGGTCAATTTCCAGCAAACGAGGATTAGCAGAGATCAGCATCGCTACAGCACCGCAGCCTTGCGTCGCTTCACCTGGTGTATCCAGATCATAGCGGGCCACATCAGATGCGATCACCAATACTTTCTTTTCTGGCGTACGTGCAACCAGTGCACACGCCATCTGGATAGCAGCCGTCGCGCTGTAACAGGCCTGCTTCATCTCAACGACGCGACAGTTGTTACTCATACCTAAAAGACGGTGTACGTAGACACCCGCAGCTTTGGACTGATCGATACCGGTCTCGGTCGCGAACATCAAGGTACTAACAGCATCTGAGCCCACACGCTCAATCAGTGGCAATGCAGCATTAGCCGCCATTGTAACGATATCTTCGTCAGGCGCGGCCATACCCATCTTTTCCTGGCCGATACCTTCATAATACTTATCTGGATCCGTTTGCTGCACTTCTGCCAAGGTGCGCAGGTCCAGGTAGTAATTCGATGTATAGAAACTTATTTCGTCAATACCGACAGACATAGAACGTCTCGATCCTCAGCACTCTTCAAGAATCAGGGCCCGGTTCCGAAATAAAGCAGGAACATTCTGAGCACCCAGCAGAAACATAGCGGTGGTAAATTCACGGCGCATCCGTTCGATCTCCGTGATCACTGCGTCTGCCGATTCCATAGCCGGCTTCAGCAACGGCGCAGCGATACCACACAAAGAGGCGCCGAGTATAACAGATTTAGCCATATCAATCCCATCTCTGAGACCACCGCTAGCGATAAAGGCTGCACGGTCCTGATACGGCTCCGCCAGCTGCAGGGCTTTTGGCGTAGGAATGCCCCAATCCTGAAAACATAGCCCCAGATCGGAACCGTCTTTGCGTCGATGATGCTCAATACGGCTCCACGACGTACCGCCCGTACCCGCCAGATCAAAATATCGAATACCGGCAGACAAACCCAGCTCAATATCTGCTGGTGAGAGACCAGATCCCACCTCTTTCAGCAAGACAGGGACATCCAGCGCTTTCGCCAATGCCGCAATTTTTTGCTGTAAATTTGAAAAATCAGTATCGCCTTCAGGCTGCACAGCTTCCTGCAAAGGATTGAGGTGCAGGTATAGCCCATCCCCTTCCAGACATTGCACGGCCTCTTTGGCCTGCTCCAATCCCATACCATAATTCAACTGTACTGCACCGATGTTACCGATCAACACAGTCGAAGGAGCATACTGACGCAGGGAAAAGCTTTCGCGCGCATCAGGCGACGTAAACATCACGCGCTGAGAACCCACCGCCATGGCAACACCGGTCGCTTCTGCGGCAATAGCCAAGTTGCGATTGATGGTGTTCACCAATTCATGATCGCCGCCGGTCATGGAGGAGATCAGCAACGGGAAGCTCAGTTCTTTATTCAGAAACGTTGTTTGTGTATCAATCTCATCCAACGCCAACTCAGGCAACGCCCGATGAAGCAGGTGATAGCGATCAAAATAGCGCTGCTCGCGATCAGTCGACGGATCTCGCTCAATGGCGCGAATATGCTCGATCTTCCGATCGTTAGTAGGATCAGACATTAGCGTTCCAGCTTAATGTGAGCTTCCATCAACTCACCCGGGTTGGTCTGGGCAGCCAGCAGAGACAGCTCACCACACAGCACCGTGGCAGCACAAATTGCGGCCAAACGGCGGGAGTTCGCACCCGGCTCACGATCTTCCTTACAACCCAGGGCCCGCAAATTGTCTTCTACAAAATCCAGACCTTTACCGTTGCCAACAGAACCCACAATCAGGTTTGGCAACGTACAGGAAAAATACAGATCGCCATCACGTACTTCCGCGTGCACGATGCCTTGTGAACCTTCGATAATATTGGCGGCGTCCTGACCGGTCGCCAGATAAAACGCCAGCAACATGTTGGCATAGTGCGCGTTCGCACTACGCAAACCACCGGCAATCATCGTACCAATCAGGTTTTTCTTAATATTGAGATCAACCACCTTCTCTGGCGTCGTTTTCAGACGACGTTCACAGATATCACGCGGGATCAGGATCTCACTGACAACATATTTACCACGCCCCAGAATACCGTTAACCGCGGTGGCTTTTTTATCAGAACAATAGTTACCAGAGATCGAAGAGTAACGCAGCTGTGGATATTCACTCAACAACCACGGAATGATCTTGTCTGCTGCGTTGGTAACCATGTTGTGCCCGGATGCATCACCGGTGGTGAACTCAAGGCGCAAATAGATCAGGTTAGCCACAATCTGACTGTTCATCTCAATCAGTTTGGCAAAGCGACTGGAAGTGGCCACAACGGCCTGCAGATCATCTCGACGAGACTTGATGGATTCGACAGCCAACATTGCCGCCGTCGCATCATCGGCTTCCAGCAAAATCGAACGCGTCATGCGCTCATCAATGACAGTGGTTTTGATACCATCTTCAACCAAAGCAGATACCCGCGCACCACGACCAACAGACGGCCATAACGGGGTTTCATAAGTCGCCAGCGGGACTGAAATTTTTTCATCCAGAACCGGACCACTGATTTTCAGCGGACCTACATTTCGCATAGGAATGGGAGCTTGCTGGATTTTATGTGCTTTCATAGCTTATCAACGCTTAGAGTTGGGCAAAGAGACACCAGATAGAACGCCCGCTGGATAAAATTCTGGCTGGCGGCGATTTTAGCTACCTGACTGCCTGAATGCAATTAGCCCAATCGTTCATACGGATTTAGATCAAGCAGTTATAAACAACCAGCTGATGCTTATCATCAAAGTGTTTCCGGAAGCTGACGATCCAGTTCAGCACACCGCTGCGCTAATGTACGGTAGCGTGCTTGCTGACGAGCAGACAGCTCCCCGAAGCGAACCTTCGCCAATACGGCATCACAACGCAGCAGTGCTTCCATGTTACCACGGGATCTTCGTGCGACCTCAATGCCGGCCTGCACCATATTCAACGCGATCCCCACATGTCGCGGCAACATTTCATGCGCCTGAGCGAACAACTTAAATGCTTGCTCAAATTCGCCTTTTTTAAAACACAGCATGGCCCGAAGATTAGCTTTCCCCCAATGCAAGGTAACCATCACCGTCGCCAGCACTTTTTTGTATTCAGCCACCTCAGAAGATAAAGCGCTACCATTTGAGGCATCCACGATGGAATCCAGCCAGATACACTGCACCTCTTTCTCCAGCTGCTGAAACATCGCCCATGCATCCC
>NZ_JBFGYC010000134.1:0-8011 GCF_041587635.1 Pontibacterium sp.
AGAAGCAAGATCGTCTCACCCCTAACCACAATACCGCGTGCGGCATGGCGCTCAATGAGCTTGAGTCCACTCTCAGGCGAGAGATCATCGGGAGATACGTCAGGGTGAAATGCAGTTTTTATAACGTTCATATATGCGTGATCAGGCGATGCCACAAACAACTGTCGTTTGGATGAAGGAGCGCGATTATAGCCTCAAAATCAGATTCTTAAAATCCACAACCTCGGGCCCATCACTGCAGCCACCCACATGCTCTGCAACATTGTCTTCCTCGGAGGTCGCTATGATCCAGTCAACGGATTTTGAGTGCCAGGATAACTGCCTTTCTGCGATTATCCCCTTTGGAAATACGTCAGATGCCGTACTGTTAAATCGGGTGATCCGCTCCGGGCTGCCGGGAAAATCTTACTCTGACTGTTCAGTCGATGTTCGAGTCGTCATGGCCAATGTAGCGATAAACAGTGGTTCCAGAATATCTGCCAAGCCGGTGACGCTCTTTTGGCGGCTGAGCTTATCCAGTGCAAGATGGAGGTCTTTTTTCTCGCTCTTACTCAGCGCGTCCAGCAACTGGCTGACACCAATATCTCCCAGTTGCAGTGCACTGCGCTGGGCGTGGTTACGGTGGGCCAGTGCCCGGTAGGTAAACAGCAACCGGCCCAGCAGCACATAAGGGAAATTGCGGTTGGAGATCGGCCCCTGACGCGCTTCATAACCGCCCATCGGAATGCCTTTGATTTTGCTGGCTGCCAGACTGTTGGCGCCGAACCAGGCCGCCGATGAGCCAAGAACACCGCCACCAATGGCGCCGAGCATAAACGAGCTACCCGCCACCATCATATCCAGCGCGCCCCCGGCAGCGGCACCGGCCATCGCAGCAACGGTCGCCAGCTGTTTCCGGTCCAGCCCCCAGCCATACCATTTATCGGTATCAAACAGATCATCTGGCAGGCTCAGTTCAGTTGATTCGCAGGCCAGCTGGTGGTGCCGAAACACCGCCTGCAGCTGCAGATGGGCTTCTTTTTCACGCTGTCGCATCCACTGATAATAGCGCTGTTCCAGCAACAGCTGTAAGGATTCTGCCTGGGATTTGCTGGCCACTTTCTGGCTCAGTTGATACTGGGTCATATCTTCCAGTAACTGGGCGCAAAGCTGGCAGCTTTGCAGCCGTTGCCGGGCGATCTCGTGGTTAAACTCCGTTACCAGCAATTTCAGGGCAGCAGACCATGGCTGATGGATATGGGCAAAGGCTTCCAGCAGATCAATATGGTGATCTATATCGGCGGTAACCGCATTAAACACCCGCACTACTTTGAAATACTGCTGCAGCGCCTGTTGCCAGCTAGCTACATAGTCCTGATTTTCAATCGGGTTGATCAACGCCATGCTCGGCTGGCCGGTCCAACGCAGGATCTCCATCTCTGCTTCATATTCAGCGCTGTAAGGCCGCGAGCCATCCACCACATACAAAATGGCAGCCCCGGCCATAATGGGCCGTAGCAACTCGATCTCATCTTTAAACTGTGCCTGACACTGCGGGTCCTGCAAAAACGCTTCCACCCGTGCGCTACGCTTATCAGCATCAGGGTTGGTCTGATTAAGCCACGCCAACACCTTGCGGGGACGCTGAAATCCCGGTGTATCAATCAGTTGATAACCGGATTCACCCACCCGGATCTCAAAGGTTTCTGCGACCACGGTGGTACCGCTCTGCATCGACACCGCCACCCGATCATCCCGCGCTAACGTCGAGACAACAGAGGATTTTCCTTTATTGGGATGGCCGACTACCGCAAAACTCGGGGTCATTTCGATTCCTCATCAAGGCGGGGATTATCCAGCTGCAGCAACTGCCACTGCTCCAGCGCATGGCAGAAGCGCCGCCACTCATCCAGATGCAACGCAGACACCTGCGTAAAAGCATTATCGCGCCAATCCAGCGGCATCAACGCGCCATGGCCCTGCTGCAAAAAGTCATTCAATTCACCCAGCGGCGGCTCCCAGGCCGCAACAAGCACCAGCTTGCTGCGTGGGTCAGCCTCGGCGGCCAGCTCCTGATCCATCTCACCGTGGGGCCCGACTTGGAAAGTCTGTTCCGGCAGGCCCATCTGCTCAGTCACTTCATCTACCAAGCTTTGTGGCAGATCAGCCCAGAGTACCAGACAGTATGGTTGTGACATGGCAGAACAACTTTCCACCCTCTTCACCTGTACCAGCGCCGGAGCCTCCGGCGATCGATTAACCAGCGGCGCAGTGACAGGCATAACGGCATCAACCGGTTGGGCTGGCAGCGCATTAAAGCGGTAATTGGCCAGCCACAGTAGCAGCAGCCGGGGCAGAATGCCGTAACACAACTGTGACGCCACCAGGAATTTCCACCATAAACCGTACCCAGCACCTCCCGTCGGGTGCGCCACCAACCGCGAATCGCGGGTGCTAACCAGTAGCTCCAGCGCAGGCTGAGCGCTATCGATAAATGCCCAGGGCCCTGCAATTACAGCCAGAAACGGATAGATATCTTCGGCTGTCAGTAAGGTGCTGCGCCAGACAAACGACAGATCGTTGAACAGCAGCAAAGTGATAAATGACACCAGACAGCCGAGATTAAACGACAGCATCGCTTTCTGGCTCTGGCAGAATAACCAGGGCTGAAAGCGCCGTTCACGCTTTAGCTCCGGCAGCGCATCACGCCATGAACTGGGCCAGAGAGACAACCGGGCGAGCGCCCCAACCAGCAGCGGGGGCTTTTTCAAGGCAGAGAACAGCGCTAGCAACAACAACGAAAACAGCGGCACCACCACGTATAGCAGCACGAGATACATCAGATTCACCCGGCCTGCACTATCCCCTGCGGTTACTGCCACAGTGCTTAAAATCCCGGCAATAGCAGCCACAACGGCAATACCCCAGCTAAGGTGGGTATACGATTTGTTGGTCACGAAAAGATATCCTAAACCTAAATTTATAACGCATAGACGTGGCAGTGCCCTGAAAGCAGGATCACATTGATGCAATGTGCTCTGAAAGTACAAGGCCTGTTGCAATCACGCAACTTACATCCGGCCAGATCCAGACTCTATTCCGTCACCCCTGCTGCCCGATAACGTGCCAGCCAATTGTATACGGTTCGCTTCTTGATACCGAAGCAAGAAACTACCTCGAATACTGATTGCCCTCCCTTCAGCGAGCGCGCTCGACGATTAGGTCTCGATTGTGGACCGTGGTTCGTAGATTTTATGTGGATTGTTCATGCCAGTTATCGAATGTTGTTTGGCGATGACCAGTGTCTTGAATCTAGCCGATGTGAACGCCCCCTCTAGCATCTATACCTAACACTGCGTTAACGGGCCTGAAAAGCCGCAGGTTATTGGGGGAAGTCTCCGAGCGAGCTTGCTGCCTGACGTTGAACACCTTGTTATAGATTTTGTATACAGAAGCAAGATCGTCTCACCCCTAACCACAATACCGCGTGCGGCATGGCGCTCAATAAGCGTAAGCTCACTCGCCGGAGAGATATCTGCAGGGGACAGATCAGGGTGAAATGCAGTTTTTAAGATTCTCATAAATAAAGACCTACAGGGCCCATTGTTCCTTGCTCATTCTTGTTTCTAGCTGACCCAACCGATAAAAAGGTCCGACACTCGGTTATGCTCTCAGACGCTCAATGCTCTTTGGATCACCCAGCGCTCAACAGCCAGACATAATAACAGGCAGGCATAAAAAAACCCCGCCAAGGCGGGGCTGAATGAAGTACCAGAATGGTGGGCAATGATAGGTAAACCCACCACACACTATGGGGACTTCAAATTTAAACGCTCAGGGCATCGCCCTTAGAAGGAATCACCTGGAATACGTACCCAGCCTTCCATCAGTACACGAGCACTGCGGCTCATTGATACTTTATTAACTGTCCAGTCACCGCCGTTTTCACTGGCTTCAGCACCCACTTTCAGGGTGCCTGAAGGGTGACCAAAGGTAACGGCTTCGCGCTCACCACCACCTGCTGCCAGGTTCACCAGTGTGCCTGGGATGGTTGCCGCTGTGCCTATGGCAACCGCTGCCGTACCCATCATCGCATGGTGCAGTTTACCCATGGACAGTGCACGTACGTTCAGGTCGATATCCGCGCAGCCGATCTCTTTACCGCTGGAAGATACGTAGTCAGCCGCTTTATTCACAAACGCCACTTTAGGGGTGTGCTGGCGAGCCGCTGCTTCGGATACATCGCTGATCAGGCCCATGCGCACAGCACCGTGTGCACGGATGGTTTCGAAACGCTCCAGTGCTGCCGGATCGCCGTTGATCGCTTCCTGCAGCTCAGTACCGGTGTAACCGATATCTTCAGCATTCAGGAACACCGTTGGAATACCAGCATTGATCATGGTCGCTTTGAAGGTGCCGATACCCGGTACTTCCAGATCATCAACCAGATTACCGGTTGGGAACATAGCATCGGTAGCGTCCACCGGGCTCATGAAATCCACCTGCACTTCAGCGGCCGGGAAAGTCACACCGTCCAGCTCGAAGTCGCCGGTTTCCTGTACTTCACCGTTGGTGATCGGTACATGCGCAACGATGGTTTTGTTGATATTCGCCTGCCAGATACGGACCACACAGATACCGTTCTCAGGCACACGATCCGCATCCACCAGACCTTTGCTGATCGCAAACGCTCCGACCGCTGCGGTCAGGTTTCCGCAGTTACCACTCCAGTCGACAAACGCCTTGTCGATAGCGACCTGACCAAACAGGTAATCAACATCATGATCAGGCTGGCTGGTTTTAGACAGGATAACCGTCTTACTGGTACTGGAAGTCGCGCCGCCCATACCATCAGTCTGTTTGCCGTATGGATCAGGGCTGCCGATCACGCGCAGTAAAATCGCATCGCGCGCTGCACCTGGCACCTGAGCAACTTCAGGCAGGTCAGTCAGGTTAAAAAATACACCTTTACTGGTGCCACCACGGATGTACGTCGCTGGAATTTTAATCTGAGGTACGTGGGCCATAAGAATCTTGTCCTGTATAAGCTGGGCGGTGCGTCCTGTCTCAATCATCAGACCGGGACCGCGATTCAGAAAATGCTTAATAACAGTTACTGCCAAGCGTTTAGCTTCAGTAGATGTGGTTAAGCAATCTCGGTAGAGAAATTCGGTAGCGCGCTACCTACCCTGTGGAGCTCCATACCGGCCCACCGTTTTTAGACAGTGGACCGGACGGGTCAGGGATCAGTAGCGCCTACCGATCAGTCGTGCTTAAGCGCTAGCCAGGAAGTCTTTTGCGAAACGCTGCAATACACCGCCCGCATTGTAGACGTTCACTTCAGCTGCGGTATCCAGACGACATGTCACAGGCACTTCAACGGTCTCGCCGTTTGCACGGTTGATGATCAGCGTCAGATCACAACGTGGGGAGATATCGCCCACTACGTCGAATGTCTCTGTACCGTCGATGCCGTAAGTTTCACGCGTATCGCCCGCTTTAAACTCAACCGGCAGAACACCCATACCAACCAGGTTAGTACGGTGGATACGTTCGAAACCTTCAGCAACGATGGTTTCAACACCCGCCAGACGTACACCTTTCGCAGCCCAGTCACGGGAGGAACCCTGACCGTAGTCTGCACCGGCAACGATGATCAGCGGCTGCTTGCGCTCCATGTAGGTTTCAATCGCTTCCCACATACGGCTCTCGGTACCTTCCGGCTCGATACGTGCCAGAGAACCCTGCTTCACTTCACCGTTTTCGTCACGGCACATTTCGTTCAGCAGTTTAGGGTTCGCAAAGGTCGCACGCTGTGCAGTCAGGTGGTCACCACGGTGCGTTGCGTAAGAGTTGAAGTCCTCTTCCGGCAGACCCATCTTCGCGCAGTATTCACCCGCCGCACTGGACGCCTGAATTGCGTTGGATGGAGACAAGTGGTCAGTGGTGATGTTGTCACCCAGTACCGCCAGTGGACGCATACCTTTCATGGTACGCTCGCCCGCCAGAGCGCCTTCCCAGTATGGAGGACGACGGATGTAGGTAGACATTTCACGCCAGTCGTACAGCGGGCTTTCCGCCTGCTCGATGTCGCCCAGATCAAACATTGGGATGTAGATCTGGTTGAACTGTTCTGGCTTAACGCTCTTCGCTACCAGCGCATCGATCTCTTCATCGCTCGGCCAGATATCTTTCAGCGTCACCGGGTTACCGTTTTGGTCGTTACCCAGTACGTCTTTTTCGATATCGAAACGAACAGTACCCGCGATAGCGTAAGCAACAACCAGCGGTGGAGATGCCAGGAATGCCTGCTTAGCGTGTGGGTGGATACGGCCGTCGAAGTTACGGTTGCCGGACAGTACAGCGGTTGCGTACAGATCGCGATCAACCACTTCTTTTTCGATCACTGGATCCAGCGCACCGGACATACCGTTACAGGTAGTACATGCGTACGCCACGATACCGAAGCCCAGTTTTTCCAGCTCAGGCAGCAGACCTGCTTCTTCCAGATACAGTTTTGCAACTTTGGAACCCGGCGCGAAGGAAGACTTAACCCATGGCTTACGGATCAGACCCAGCTCGTTGGCTTTCTTAGCCACCAGACCAGCCGCCACAACGTTGCGTGGGTTAGAAGTGTTAGTACAAGAGGTGATCGCCGCGATGATAACCGCGCCATCCGGCATCAGGCCTTCAGCTTCTTCAGCTTGGGCAGCGGCCAGCATCTCATCACTTGCGATACCACGTTCGTTCAGTGCGGAAGTAGGCAAACGACGGTGCGGGTTCGATGGACCTGCCATGTTACGTACAACGGTAGACAGATCAAATTCCAGTACACGCTCGTATTCAGCAGCAACCAGATCATCAGCCCACAGGCCAGTTTCTTTTGCGTACTGCTCAACCAGTGCAACCTGCTCAGGCTCACGACCGGTCAGCTTCAGGTAATCGATGGTCTGTTCGTCGATGTAGAACATACCAGCAGACGCGCCGTACTCAGGCGTCATGTTGGACAAGGTTGCGCGGTCACCGATAGACAGGGTCGCAGCACCCGGGCCGAAGAACTCCAGGTAGGCAGAAACGACTTTCTCGTTACGCAGGAATTCAGTCATCGCCAGCGCGATATCCGTCGCAGTGATACCCGGCTGACGTTCGCCAACAATCTTAACGCCGACGATGTCCGGTAGGCGCATCATGGATGGCAGGCCCAGCATGACAGTCTCAGCTTCCAGGCCACCCACACCAATCGCGATAACACCCAGTGCATCAACGTGTGGCGTATGGGAGTCGGTACCGACACAGGTATCCGGGTACGCAACACCGTCACGGTTCTGGATCACCGGAGACATTTTCTCCAGGTTGATCTGGTGCATGATGCCGTTACCCGCCGGGATAACATCAACGTTATCAAATGCGGTTTTACACCATTCGATGAAGTGGAAACGGTCTTCGTTACGACGGTCTTCGATCGCGCGGTTCTTTTCGAACGCGTCCGGATCAAAGCCAGCGGCTTCAACGGCCAGAGAGTGGTCAACGATCAGCTGTGTTGGAACAACTGGGTTTACTTTGGCTGGGTCACCACCCTGATCTGCGATTGCATCACGCAGACCGGCCAGGTCAACCAGTGCAGTCTGACCCAGAATGTCATGACACACTACACGTGCCGGATACCAAGGAAAATCCAGGGTACGCTGACGGTTGATCAGCTGTTTCAGAGAATCAGTCAGTGCAGCCGGATCACAGCGACGCACCAGCTGTTCAGCCAGTACACGAGACGTGTAAGGCAGCGTAGCGTAAGCGCCTGGCTGGATTGCTTCAACCGCTTCACGCGTATCGTAGTAATCCAACTGGGTGCCAGCTAATTGTTTGCGGTGTGCAGTATTCATAACATAACCCACGAGAAAATTTGTTCAGGAACGGTGCAGGATGCAGACGGAGAACCACGCCCTGCCCCTTATATTCTTATATTGAGATGCGCTCCAACCGGAGAGGCTGGAGCAGACATCTCTTAGCTCAATGCAGTGCGCGCTGAGCTTAT
>NZ_JBFGYC010000135.1:0-7972 GCF_041587635.1 Pontibacterium sp.
AACCGCTACATGAACAAGGCCGCTTCTGATGCGCTGCGTCATGTGGATCTGGTGGTGTTCATGGTCGACCGTACTGCCTGGACTGAAGAGGATCAGTTGGTACTGGAGAAGGTCCAGAACGCCCGTTGTCCGGTTGTACTGGTGGTCAATAAGATCGACAGTCTGAAAGACAAGCAGGAGCTGTTACCGCATTTGCAGGCACTCTCGGCTAAGATGGACTTCGCAGAGATTATGCCGATGTCTGCGACCGACGGGCACAACGTAGAGCAGCTGGAGAAGGTAATCGCGTCGCACATGCCGAACAGCGTACACCATTTCCCTGAAGATCAGGTGACCGATAAGAGCTCTCGCTTTATGGCGGCCGAGCTGGTGCGTGAAAAGCTGATGCGTAATCTGGGGGATGAAGTCCCTTACGGCACCACCGTCGAAATTGAAGAATTCAAATACGATGAGCAGAAAAAGCTGACCACTATCAGTGCTCTCATTTTGGTTGATCGCGATGGCCAGAAACGTATTGTGATCGGTGAAAAAGGCAGTCGCCTGAAAACCATCGGTCGTGATGCGCGGCTGGATATGGAACGTGCTTTCGAAAGCAAAATTATGCTCAATCTCTGGGTAAAAGTGCGTCGCGGCTGGGCCGACGATGACCGTGCCCTGCGCAGTCTCGGTTATAACGACGGAGATTGATGGACTACCTTGTTGATGGTCAGGCCGCTTATGTACTGCATAGCCGGCCTTACCGGGATACCAGCCTGCTGGTCGACTTCTTTACACTCGAACATGGCAAAGTCAGTGTCGTGGTCCGAGGCGCCAAACGCCCTAATTCCAAACTACGTCCCGTGATACAGCCCTTTCTGCCGTTGCAGGTAGGGTGGCGTGGTCGTCAGGATTTGAAGAATCTCACGCTGGCTGAACCGGTAGATGCTAATCCCTTTCTGACCGGCACGCCCCTGATGTGTGGTCTTTATCTCAATGAGTTGATGACACGTTTGTTGCAGCCGTTAGATCCGCATCCACACCTCTATGTCTATTATCAATATGTGATTAACGAATTGCGCAGTGGGCAGGATATCGAAGGAGCGTTACGCACGTTTGAGCATCGCCTGCTGATCGAGCTGGGACACACACCTGATCTGACCGGACTTGATCCTGATGGAATCTATCTGTGCGAACCTGAACAGGGCCTACAACGTATTGCACAACCGACAGATCGGAATAGAATGCGATGTTTCTATGGCCGTCATCTGCAGTTGATAGAGCAGGACAGTTATGATCAGCCGGTAGTGCGGCAGGCGGCAAAGCGTTTGATGCGCTTGCTGATCGATCAGTTGTTGGGGGATAAGCCCTTACGCAGCCGTGAACTGTTCCAGAAGCGTTAACGCTGCCAACAGTCGGTGCGATAAAAAACACCGGTGAACATACATTGAAGGAGTACGCTGTGATTGAACCAAGCCGTCTGTTGCTGGGTGTAAATATTGACCATGTAGCAACGCTGCGTCAGGCCCGAGGCACTCGTTACCCGGATCCGGTGCAGGCTGCTGCACTGGCAGAAGAAGCCGGTGCTGATGGTATTACCGTGCATCTGCGTGAAGATCGCCGCCATATTCAGGATCGTGACATCTATGTGCTGGCGGAGACACTGCAGACCCGTATGAACTTTGAGATGGCGGTCACGGACGAGATGATCAGCATTGCTGAAAAAGTGAAACCGGGGCATGCGTGTCTGGTACCGGAAAAGCGTGAAGAACTCACCACTGAAGGGGGCTTGGACGTTGCGGGTCAGGAAGCGCGTATTAAAGAAGCCTGTGACCGATTGTCCGCGGCGGGCGTCGAGGTTTCTCTGTTTATCGACCCTGAACCGGCACAGATCGATGCCACAATCCGTTGTGGTGCGCCTGTTATCGAGCTGCACACGGGTGGTTATGCCGATGCTGAAAATGCGGCAGAACAAGCAGCAGAGCTGAAGCGTATCCGAGAAGCCTCACAGTATGCGTTCAAGAAAGGCCTGATCGTGAACGCAGGGCATGGTTTGCACTATCACAACGTAGAGCAGATCGCAGAGATCCCTGAGCTGAACGAATTGAACATCGGTCATGGCATTATTGCCCGTGCGGTGTTTGTAGGGCTGAAAGAAGCGATTGCTGAAATGCGTCGTCTGATGATGGAAACCCAAGCGCGTGTTCAGCCACAGCGGGACGCTATCCGAAAATGATTTTCGGTATTGGCACGGATATTTTACAGATCAGCCGGATCAGATCTTCTCTGGAACGTACGCCGCGATTGCCTGAGCGAATTTTGACCCCGTCTGAACTGGAAAAATTCCGTGCCAGTAAACATCCCGATATCTTTCTGGCCAAACGTTTTGCCGCCAAAGAAGCGGCGGTTAAAGCGTTGGGTACAGGGATCGGTCGCGGTATTAGCTGGCAGCATTTTGAAATTTCCCACGATGAGTTGGGTAGGCCTGTTATGAATCTGTCGGGTAATGCCAAAGACCGGGCCGATCAGCATGGCTTAGGTACGTTTCATCTGTCGTACAGCGATGAGCAGGAGTATGTGGTTGCCTTTGTAGTCGCAGAACGCGCCTGATTGCATAATGCGGGCGGGTGTTCTTGAGTGGTCTCGCCTATTCATTGTTTCCCCTCTTGCCTGATCAGCCCCCTATCTATGTGCTGATTCGTCCCATTCCTCTTTTTCCCTCAACTAAACTGCAAGTAGGTAAGAGCAAGTGGTTACTTGCTCGAACGCAGCCATTGTCAGAGGGGTGAGTGATGAACACAATAATGTTGCCGGTAGATTTCTCCTCCAGTACCCACTTGCTGTATGAGAAAACGCTGGAGCTGGCCAAAGCCTTTCATAGTCAGGTGTATCTGGTCCATGTTGTTTTGCCAAATGAGAACTGCGATAACACCTCCAGTGGAGAGGTGGGAAGTGAGTTTGCGGACGAGTCTATGTCCATCAATCAGTTAGCCAATCAGTTTCGCGATCAGGACATTGAGACTCATGCATTGCTGCTTGAGGGTGTCGCCTCACGGCTTATTCTGGACGAAGCTCGTCGTCTGGATGCAGACATTATCGTGATGGGGAGTCATGGACATGGTGCCATTTTGGGCGTGCTGATGGGGGATGTTAGTCAGAGTGTACTAAAGGAGGCAACGTGCCCTGTATTGATCGTCCCTACGCGCTGATCATCTATAGGTGCTGAGTTGCCCTATTCGCAGTGAACGTAGATGGTCTGATAGGGCAACTGGCCTCTTCCCTTGCATGCATTTGGCCTTCTTGAGCTTTGTCTTCGTCGAAGGTATTATTCCGACTGATATTGTAAGGTATATAAATTCGTTTTCTTATTTCTTTTGGTTACTAATTTGTAACCCCCGGGTGATTTTATGAGCGTTCATTTTCCGACCATTGAAGACTACGTCGGTCAGACTCCATTGGTACGTTTACAGCGTATCGGGCAAGGACGGGGTAACACCATTCTTTGTAAGCTGGAGGGTAATAACCCGGCAGGTTCGGTAAAAGATCGTCCCGCACTGAGTATGATTCAGTTGGCGGAAGAGCGTGGCATGATCAAACCGGGTGATATTCTGATCGAAGCAACGTCGGGTAATACAGGTATTGCTCTGGCGATGGCGGCGGCCATTAAGGGTTACAAGATGATCCTTATCATGCCTGATAACAGCAGTGCTGAACGTAAAGCGTCGATGACGGCATACGGTGCTGAACTGATTACGGTGACTAAGGAAGAGGGCATGGAAGGTGCGCGAGATCTGGCGCACAAGATGCAGAGCGAAGGCAAAGGGATTGTATTGGATCAGTTCGCTAATCTGGATAACCCTGAAGCCCATTACCGTGGTACAGGACCTGAAATCTGGCAGCAGACCGAAGGTTCGATCACCCATTTCGTGAGTTCTATGGGAACGACCGGCACTATTATGGGGACCTCGCGTTACCTGAAAGAACAAAATAGTGCGGTAGAGATAGTGGGCCTACAGCCCTGTGAAGGTGCACAAATTCCTGGCATTCGTCGCTGGCCGGAAGAGTACCTGCCGAAGATTTTTGATGCGTCCCGGGTTGATCAGGTGATCGATATTGATCAGCAATCAGCGGAAGATACCATGCGCGCTTTGGCTCAGCAGGAAGGTATCTTCTGTGGTGTATCCTCAGGTGGTGCGGTCGCGGGCGCCCTGCGTCTGGCTGAACAGGTCGAAAATGCGGTGATTGTCTGCATCATTTGTGATCGCGGTGATCGCTACCTTTCTACCGGTGTCTTCAACGGCGAGTAAGTCGTAAAAGACCGTTAAAAAGGGAGCCTTGAGCTCCTTTTTTTGTGCATCAAAATCAAGGATAAGCGCAATGAGCATGGAACTTGCTCGCGATTGTCTGTCTTAAAGTCTAGAATGTGCGCCCGACCCCTTAAAGGGGTGTGGGTGCTTGCCGTTATAAGGTGTCAACGGAGCGTACTAGGTACCCGCTCTGATAAATAAGAATAAAAAAACCGTTGCTTCGCGACAGAGTCGTACAAGAAAGGAGTGGCAATTTGCCATGGTAAAGGTTCGAGAAGATCACCCCATTCGTCAGGATGGAACCGTGGATCTGGACCTGTGGCTCGAGCGATTAGCCGAGCAGGTCGAGATCGACGATATAGAAGAGATACGCCGTGCTTGTGAGTTAGCAAAGCAGGCGTTTGAACGTGCGGGAACAGAAGAGGATGTCTGGTCCGAGAACTCCGCTGGCAGTTACCTGACCGGTCTGGAGATGGCTCAAATTCTGGCGGAACTGCAACAGGATCAGCCGACCATTGTCGCAGCAATTCTGTATCGCTCCGTGCGTGAACGCAAACTCCCGCTGGAGAGTGTGCGTAAACAATTTGGCAAGGAGATCGCCACACTGGTGGACGGCGTTCGCCAGATGGCTGCTATCGGCAGTCGTAAGAGTCCACGAGCTGAAGATAACGTTCTGGGTGGCGCCACCCACATGGACAACCTGCGCAAGATGCTGGTGGCCATGATTGACGATGTCCGTGTTGCTCTGATCAAAATCGCCGAGCGCACCTGCGCTATTCGTGCTGTTAAAGACGGTTCCCGTAAAAAGCGTTATCTGGTTGCGCGGGAAGTCTTCGATATCTACGCACCGTTGGCCCATCGTTTGGGTATCGGTCATATCAAATGGGAACTGGAAGATCTTTCTTTCCGTTACCTCAAGCCAAACGACTACAAAAACATTGCCAAACTGTTGGATGAGAAACGTCTCGACCGACAGGAGTTTATCGACGAAGTTGTCAATCTGCTCGACCGCCGTTTGAGCGAAAATCGTATTGATGGCGACGTCAATGGCCGTGCTAAGCATATCTACAGTATCTGGCGCAAAATGCAGCGCAAGAACATCGACTTTAGCCAGGTTTATGATGTGCGTGCCGTCCGTATTCTGGTGCCAGAGATCAAAGACTGCTATGCCGTGCTGGGTATTGTGCATGGCCAGTGGAAGAACATCCCGCACGAGTTTGACGACTACATTGCGTCGCCAAAACCTAATGGTTATCGCTCGTTGCATACCGCTGTGTTTGGACCTGAAGGTAAAGTGCTTGAGATCCAGATCCGTACTCATGAGATGCATGAGGAAGCGGAGTTGGGCGTTTGCGCGCACCACCTTTATAAAGGGACTGACACAAAAACCAGCAGTGATGCCTATGAAGACAAAATCGCCTGGTTGCGTCAGGTACTCGAATGGCATGAAGATCTGGGCGAAAGCGAAGCCTTTGGCGATATGCTGCGCGCGGATATTGTGCAGGACCGTATCTACATCTTCACACCGGATGGCCATGTAATCGATATGCAGCAGGGTGCAACGCCTGTCGATTTCGCCTATCGCGTCCATA
The DNA here is from genome assembly GCF_041587635.1 of Pontibacterium sp. Lineage (NCBI taxonomy): Bacteria > Pseudomonadati > Pseudomonadota > Gammaproteobacteria > Oceanospirillales > Oceanospirillaceae > Pontibacterium > Pontibacterium sp. Next base: position 5,876 of record NZ_JBFGYC010000135.1, read on the forward strand.
CCGAAATTGGCCACCGTTGCCGTGGTGCGAAGATCAACGGACGTATTGTGCCGCTTAACCGTCGTCTGCGTACCGGCGATCAGGTTGAGATTATGACCATCAACGAAGAGCGTCCGCGTCGTGATTGGCTGAACCCTAACCTGGGTTACGTGACCTCATCTCGTGCGCGCGCGAAAGTCGCACATTGGTTTAAACAGCAGGATAAAGAGAAAAACGCGGCAGCGGGCCAGAAGATTATCAATCGCGAGATGAAACGTCTGGCGTTGGATCAGGAAGATATCAGCTTTGATGTCATGGCCACTGACCTGAACTTCAAAGCGCCTGAAGATCTGTTTGCAGCACTGGGTGCCGGCGATGTACGTTTGTCCCAGATCATCAATGGCGCTCAGCGTCAGGTTGATCATGCGCATCCGGATGAGCAGCTGGATCTGGCGTTGCCATCCGAAGAGCGCAGTCCCGCCGGGCTTGGCGATATTCGCATTCTGGGTGTCGGCAATTTGCTTACCACCATGGCAAGCTGCTGTAAGCCTGTACCGGGGGATCCTATTGCGGGCTACATTACCGTGGGACGCGGCGTCTCTGTACACCGGGATGACTGTCCAAACCTGATGCAGTTGCGTGAAACGGATGGTCCACGTGTGATTGAAGTGGACTGGGGACGTGAGGGTGAAGCGACCTATCCGGTGGATGTTTACATCGAAGCCTATGACCGTTCTGGTTTGTTGCGTGATGTGATGATTCTGCTGGCGGAGGACAATATTAACGTCACCGCCGCGAATACAGTCACCGATAAACACAACAATACCGCATGTCTGACGATTACTGTTGAGATAGCGGGGCTGGAGTTGTTGGGCCGTATTATGGATAAGATCAATCAGGTACCAAACGTGATCGACGTACATCGTCAACGCAGTGGATTTAACCTCTGATGACGGATTACAGCGTTGATGATCTGATCTATCTGATGCAGCGTTTGCGCGATCCTGAATCAGGCTGCCCCTGGGACCTGAAACAGGATTTCGCCAGCATCGTACCGCATACGCTGGAAGAGGCGTATGAGGTTGCGGATACCATCGAACGTCAGGACTGGGCGCATCTGAAAGATGAGCTGGGAGACCTGCTGTTTCAGGTGATCTTCTACGCGCAATTAGGCGATGAGATTGAAGATCAGGCCCAGCAATTCGACTTCAACGCGATTGTTAGCAACCTGATCGAGAAACTCGTGCGACGTCATCCGCATGTTTTCCCGGCAGGGACGCTGCGTTCAGAACGTAGCGGTGACAGCATTGATGAGGCGCAGATCAAGGCGAACTGGGAAGCAATCAAGCAGCAGGAGCGTGACGGGAAAGCGCGCTCCGGTGTGCTGGATGATGTGCCGCGTGCGTTACCGGCGTTGAGTCGGGCGCACAAGTTGCAAAAGCGTGCCGGTCAGGTGGGATTTGACTGGGATGATCCTGAGCTGGTGCTGGATAAGATTGCTGAGGAGGTCGACGAGCTGCGCGCAGCCATTCGTGATGGCCGTCAGGCGGAAATTCAGGATGAGATGGGCGATATCTTGTTTGCTCAGGTCAATCTGGCCCGTCACCTGAATGTGAATCCTGAAGTTGCACTGCGTGGCACTAACCAGAAGTTTGAACGTCGCTTTGGACACGTGGAAAAATGTGTTCAGGAATCGGGACGTGACTGGGATATGTTCAGCCTTGATGAGCTGGATGCATTCTGGGATGAAGCTAAAACCAAAGGTCTTTGAGGAGCGTATCTGTGGGTGGAATGCATTGGTTTATCCTGATTGTTGTTTTACTCGCAGGTCTCGCTTTCTACAATTGGCAGAACAGCCAGAATCAGCTGTCACTGCTGAAAAAGCAGGGTTTTACCCTGTCTGAGGACTTGAAAGGTCAACCTAATCTGCTGGTGGATATTCAGGCCCGGGAACTGGCTGTCGTGACGCCCAAGGGTTTCCAGCGCTATCACTTTGATCGGGTTCAACGTGTCGAACTGCGTTTTGATACCGGGGTGCAGCAGCCGGAAAACTATCACCTCTACATTCTTCTGGATGGCGCTTCGCCACTGGAAATTCACTACGAAAACGAATGGCTG
>NZ_JBFGYC010000136.1:0-7958 GCF_041587635.1 Pontibacterium sp.
CACACCAATAAAAAGCAATAGAAGGAGCGGTAAAGCGACAGTCAACTCAATGATCGCCACGCCCGATTGTTTCTTCCTTTGACCAAAGACAGTCGCTGAAATGTTCATCAGGAATCTCCACTATCGGGATCACGGAAAAGCACAATCTGTGTCGGCAAACTGGGTGAAGCACCTGGATCTATACCACCGGCAACATCACAACCTCGTGCACTGGCGCTGCCGACAAACTGCCCAAAGAAGTCAGCCCCGTTATTACCTTGTGAGCCGCGCTGCAAAAGCATAAAGCAGCCATATCCCTGCACAGAAATAGGGGAACTGGTACCGTTAGAAAGACCGGTACAATGACCAATGGGCAATACCATCATGCGGCGGAAAGGCTCACCACTTAAATTACAGGTCTCACCATTGCCACAGCTGCCATCAACGGCTCCCAAGTAATCGTTATAATCAAACAGGTCTGGGGCTGACGCTCCATCTTCAGTCTGTACCGTGCCGTCATCTCCTAGTACTAACTCATCACTTACATCTTCCAGGGCTTCCTGAATAACGTAATCAGGTGGCACATATTCTTGATCCTGCCCACTACCAAAGGTCCCTCCATCAAAGCGAGCATTCAATCCATCCAACGCCGGTCCCACTTTGTTACCGGGTTCAGAATCAACCGTTTCTTCACCCGAAACAGGGTCGTAATCAGCACACAGTCCCGTGGTCGCACCCGCAAGAGCATCGCGAATGTAGTTACCGCCCTGATTGTCACCCAAACGCAATAGGTGGAAGTTACCTGGGCCAATATCTTGGTTATTCCCAGCCGATATTTTGACTGCGGTAACATCCTCCATTACTAGGTCAGTTGATGCGTCAGGGACGGTATATCCGTAATAGCTATCAGGCGCACATCCGGCATCGCTTGCTCCATCACAGCAACCCGGCGTTCCTGGCTCACAACCACATGCCAACATCGGCACCAAATCGCAGATACCCGTCACCGCAACTGGGCCCGACACTGCGCTCGCGACGGCTTCTGTCTGATCAACACCCACAACACGCGCCAACCAAGTATCCAATGACACACTGTCAGCAATGACCCTGACGTAGGGCGGTGTTGCAGAAGGTGTAAACGGGTTCAAGGTGGCTGAATACTGTACGGTCAGCACAAGATCACCGTTCCCGTCATCGTAGGCATCAGCAATAAGATCATTACCCGGTGCAGATAGGTTTTCCTCGAAAGTTGCCCGGGCCGCGGCAGTAGCATCAACCATACTGTCACTGCTTTTCAGCACTTTTGCAGCAGTCAGCGCGGCAGAATCAACCGCATTCTGCAAACGTGTTTTGGTTAGAAACAGGTGACCACTATCCAGCGCGAGACCCGCGACCGCCAATATTGCAACCATCCCAATGGTGACCATGATCATCACCACACCACGCTGCCCTTTCAGGGCCCGTGGTATAACCCTCCGGGTTGAATAAGGTCTGTCCATCGTCAGTTCCTCCTATTCAACTTCATATTTCAGGGACACATCCCAGTCAGCGGAATATGCGGTATTTATTGAGGCCTACTTACGGCCGATATTAACCTCAATGGTATTTTTAACGGCTTGTCGATCACCAGCATCCGCGCGATATGTTTTGATCACCCGTGCCGCAATTGAGCCATCCAAATTGGGATTACCATCCGCGACCTCTTTTTCCGGATAAGCCGTCTGACGTTCCGAAACCTGCTTATATCCTGCGCCCTGCTTTTCCAACGGCGCGTTACCATAACCAGCACACCCAACCAGCACCGCAGTTAGCATGAGGAGTCCTATGGGTAACTTTATCTCTGATATTTTCATGGTCCTGTCCTCTGCTAATTAATGCTGTGACCAAAGGTGCTTTCTGAACCGCCAGCGGCCGATCGTATGACAGAATCTGAATCATCAATCGCAAAACTCTGCGCTGCTGGGGCATCAGAGTCCGTAGATGTGGCAGGCTCGTCACCTACAGCGGATTCCGTTTCTGCACTGTCATCTCTGGAGGAAATAACACCGTGAGTTCGACCCAGCAGGTAGAATTCAAAGTCGTTCGGCTCAACAAACCCTGCTCCCGGTAGCACAATCTCGTCTGCATTAAAGGGTTGCGCTAAGGTTGGTGTTACCAAAATAACCAGCTCCGTTTCACCTTTTTCAAATTCCTGACTACGGAACAGATGGCCCAGTACGGGAATGTCACCCAAACCAGGGAATTTCGACACGGCATCACGCATGTTTTCATTGATCAACCCCGCAATACCAATCGTCTGACCATCACCTAACTCAACGGTTGAACGGGCACTGCGCTTAGTCAGCGCAGGGACAAAGAAGCCACCGCTAGAGGAGCCTGATCCCAGGGTGATTGCACTTGTGGCAGTCAGTTCACTGACACTTACATTCAGATTGAGATTGATACGACCAGAATCAAGCACGACAGGAATGAACTTTAAGCCCACCCCAAATTCTTTGAAGTCGATCGTAATACCATCTTCATTTGGCACTGGAATTGGGAATTCACCACCCGAGAGAAATTCAGCTTCTTGCCCGGTTAAAGCAGTTAACGTGGGCTCCGCCAAAACCTTGGCCAGTCCGTTCTCTTTCGCTGCATCGATGGCGAGGGAAAATAGGAAGTTATCGTCTAAGTAGCCCGCAAATAACCCTTTATCGGCAATGGCAAGGTCACCCGGTGCAAACTCATCAACCGCAGGCCCTACAATGCCGCCCGAGTTAAATAAGCCGGTACGGGCACTAGCTACAGTATTGGTATCGCCAACCTCTCCAATAGATACTGAGTCAGGGAACGTAGCCCCACCATTCACTGCACCAAAGTTAGTATGCTGACCCGTTACAAACGTATGAAACTTGACGCCGAGTCGCTTAATAACCGATCGTGAAACCTCTGCAACAGTAACCTTTAGCATCACCTGCTGAGATCCACCGATCCCCATCAGATTGATCACACTGCCCTGTTGAGTTGCACCTTCTGATGAGGGTTTCTGCAGAAAGCTATCAGCCACTTTCATCGCAGTATCCATGCTCACCGCATTTGAAACCTCTCCGCTCAGGACAATCGCACCCTGAGACATATTCACTCGGATAGATTCACCCGGCAGAAGCTGATGTAATTTGGCTTTTAAGGAATTCAGGTCTGGGGTGACCTCTACATCCAAGGATTGGGTGAGATTATTCTTACTGTCCCACATAAGGATGTTGGTAGTACCTATCCCATTCCCGACAATGTAGACTTGATTGGAGCGCATCACCAAAATATCAGCCACCTCTTTATTACCGACTGATATTTTGTGCACCGGACCTCCAAGCTGGATAATCCGAGATTTATAAAGCGGAACATTAACGGTTTGAGCGACTCTTTCCAGAGCAACGGCCTCTGCTGCATAAACCTTGCTGAACGCCAGTGAAGCGATCAGCAGCAGCATGAGCAGCTGCAAAAGCCATCTTTCCGACAGGCTGTGAGGGCCTGTATGCATTATGGTTGCTGAATATGCCATGATCATTCCTCTGCTTTCCCTTGTGGCTTGATCACGAGGTCTTTTAAGGCTTCATGAATCTCCACACTTCATTTGTTGTGCAACTGCATTACATCGGAACCTTCTTCGACTGCCACTCGGTACCTTTAATCACGATCACTTTAGGTGGTGCAACATAGGTACGTTTGGGTTTCGGTTTTGCTTTTGCTACCTGTTTCGGTGGTTCTTCTACCGGGTTACGTAGCGTCAGCTGAATGGTGCCTTCACCCTTCGCTTTTGCCAGACGTTCAGCCTGCTTAGGTGTCACTTCCAATGTAACGGCGCGTACGACTACAGGATCGTTTTTATCGGTACGGGCGGTCTGATCAACGGCCAGCACCTTGATATCTTTCAACACAGTTTCGGTAATCACCCGCTTACCACCACCACTGGACGATCGAGATGCGATCACATCAACCTTGTTACCCGGCAACAGAAAACCTGCCACACCGACAACATCATTAACACGGACGGTAAAAGCCCTCATATTCGGCTCAATCAATGCTGCCAATGTCGCCCCCTCTAAATGATCAGAAACACGCTCAACACGAACAACTTCATCGGGCAGCATAATATCGGTGGAGACCTTACCGATGACGTCATCAACAGTCCGGAAACTATTCGTTGGTGCGACATCTTTCGGCATCATCACAACCTTAAGATGGCGTTTCTCAATACCATGCCCATAAGGAATGTCTAAAGCGGCTAGCACAACCGGCGTTCCAACCTCAGCCTTTGCCACCGTCGGCTGCTGCGAACTGATCCAATTATTTGCAATCCAAGCTGCGCCCACGGCAAAGGCAATGGATAGGACGAACAAAGTCACCGTTCTACGTTTAATCATGATCAAACCCTCCCTAGAGGCATTAACGTTCGGTCATCTGTTTCTGCTCATCCAGACTGACAAAGTAGCTGTTCCACGCCCAGTCAAGGTGCTCAGGCTGTAACTGCCCATCCCCCCCTTGATACTGGAATCGATCCCAAGCCATCCCCAGCAGATCGCGAGGATGACATGGACGCAGAGCAACACCCTTAGTGCCATGTAACTGGTAAAGCGCGTAGTGCAGTAATTCAGGGTCAAAAGGAATATTCCGATCAGCACACTCCTGCCGCCAGATCTGCTCATAGTGATTCGGTTCTAGAAAACCAAAATACACTTTGTAGCCAATGCGTCGTAGGAAGGCCTCATCAGCCAGATCTAGCGGATTGATGTTAGAGGAGAAAACGACCACTTGATCGAATGGGGTCTGCACGTGTTTACCCGCACCCAAAGTCAGGTAATCTTTATGCTCCTCGAGCGGTACGATCCAACGGTTGAAAATCTCCATCGGAGTCGCACGCTGACGCCCCATATCGTCGATGATGAACATGCCGTTATTTGCTTTCAGCTGCAACGGCGCCTGATACTCTTTAAGTACCGGGTTGTAGTTCACCTCCAGCATATCCATGCCTAATTCCCCCCCGGTGATCACCACCGGACGTTCACACAGCACAAATCGAGCGTCATAGTCGTCATTCAATCGAAGGTTCGGATTGACTTTCAGTTCTTCAACCGGATGGTGAATCAGTGGATCAAACAAACTCACAACGCATCCATCGATCTCCAGGGAATAGGGAATCAGGCAACTGTCATCAAACAATCCAAGCATTTTCTGTGTGATATATGTTTTACCGGTACCGGCAGGACCGTATATAAATATCGCGCGACCAGAGTTAAGCGCCGGCCCAAGCTGATCCTTAAGTTCTGCTTTGAGTGTCACCTTGGAGAAAGCTCGACAGAATTGATCTCGCGTTACTGTATAGCGATGAATTGACTGTGCGCTCACAACTTCACGGTATAGATCAATTGGCACGGGAGCAGGTCCCACATATCCACTTTTAGCAATAGCATCAAACGCGTAATCTCGACCACGCTGTGTCAATCCATAAAACAGCTCGCGATGCTCAAATCCACGAGAGTGGACTTCGATCAGTACTTCTTTTCGTAAAAAACTGATGATGTTTTCGATCACCGGACCTGACAGGGCTAATCGCTGCATCAGCTGCTTAAGTGTAAGTAAGCCCGCATCATTGATATGTTTTACAAAAAGCTCGGCCAGAAAATGCTGGGTAAGACCTGTCCCTTCCACTGTTGTAGGACGTGGTGCTAATGTTTTCAGGCCGCCTTCTTCTTGTAAAAGAGATTCATTAAGTGCATGGGAATTCATTGTCCTACTCCCAATAGTTGCCACTGGTAGCTCAGTTCCGAAGTGAGATGGTAGAAATCAAGTTTTGAATACCATCCAAGTGCGATCACCGTTCCCCCTGCGATAGCCAGTGCAAACGGGAATCGACGCCGAGCAATTGAGTTAGTTTCAGGTAGGATCCAGGTGCGTGTTTGTACGCTGACCATGTAGCGCTGCATAAATGCAGACAGCTGCCCTTTCACACCAATCAGTAACAATGCGTAGCCACCTGCTAATAGCAAACTGAAGGCAGTGGCCAGCAGAACCGGGGTCGTTCCAATAAAACAACCCACCGCTGCCATAAGCTTTACATCTCCAGCACCCATCCCTCCCATCAGGAAAAAAGGCAACAGCAGGGCAAGGCCAACGCCAGCTCCACTCAAGCCATTTATGAATCCATCACTGCCCAGGAATATCAGCTGTAAGCTCAACCCAATGCCAAGTGTGCTAAAGGTCAACCAGTTGGGAATACGGTTACGACGCAAATCAATCAGCGCCGCAACCACCAGCACCAGCAGAAGAAAAACAGTCGATAGATCATACGTTTGATAATCCAACATTGTTTGCCTCCTATCTGATGCTTTCCGAAAGCGACTTTTATACGCACGCAGTAGTTGGGTTACCGCCAATGTCTTCAGTAATACAGTTGATAACGTTGCCGACTTCAGTACCAAGGTCGGTAAACGCAGTTACCACCGCCGCCGCAATCAAACTACCCGCCACTGCGTACTCAACAGTGGTCAGACCTTCTTCTTCTTTCAGAAAAGCAATCAGTGTGTCTTTAAGAGTTTTCATTATTCTGTCCTCGGGTTTTTGCATGTCCTGCTTGTTTGAATCAGCGTTCGCATGCAGGTATGTCAATCAACTCACGCTGGGAACTATAGGAGGGGATTTGGAGGGGCATTGGGACTATCTTGCGAAAACCTTGTCACTTTTCTAATTTTTGGACCATACGCTCAGTAATGAAAATGTTTCATGAGGTTTACACTATAAACAGGGCAAAACGACTAATAGATGTACAGATATAAACTAAAATAGATAAAACAGTGTTTACAGTACGTAATAGATACATAACGGCAACTGTACACTTTTAGATCACATGTATCGTGATAATGGAAGGGATATTCATGGAAAAATCAGTCCTACTCTGGATAGACATGAAGGCCTCTAGAAGTGAAGAAGGCGTTTCTATCCTGTTTGAAAAGTATTTTGTTGTGCGAATGATCGGTGCAGATCAAGCTGCGATGTTGACGCCCTCCGATATGACGCCCAGCGCGATCTGTTTTGATTATGACTTTCCAGATAAGTACGGTTTAGATCTGTTACGTTCCACGCGGATGAACTTTCCGACCTTGCCCGTCTTGCTGCTAACCGAGCAACATTCTGAGGCGCTAGCAATTTGGGCACTGCGTATGAGGGTATGGGATTTTTTGGTTAAACCGCTCAACGCAGCACAGACTGAACAAGAGATCCACCAGCTGAAAAATCAGATCGATACTCATGAGCACTGGGAAGCAACCCCCTTTAGCGGGTCTCATGTTCCTCCCATTCCCGAAGAGGCTCGCTTCATTAACAACGGCACTCAGGAGGAGCGCGCATTAGCCCCAGCGGTCTCCTATATTCAGCAACATCTGACTGAAAAGATCTCGGAAGAACAGATGGCCTGCCTTTGTCGTATGCGGCCATTCCAGTTCAGCCGTAGCTTCCGTAAAAATTGTGGGATTACATTTCAAGAGTTCGTTCAACGTACGCGAATCGAAGAAGCAATGCGCCTTTTGCAAAACCCAAATATGACGGTGCTCGATATTGCACTTTCGGTGGGCTTTCGCGATCAATCATACTTCACTCGGGTTTTCAAAAAGCATATTGGTATGGCTCCCACCACTTACCGCGACAGCCGCATCATCGGCGAGACAATCCACAGTTCAGAGCATGAAACTCTGGATCTGTTTGGCACACACTGACTTTATCGCACACATATCCCTTTCTCTGAGATCACCTTGTTGCAATGGACGCGACAGGGTTACGGCAATTCCTGAAGTTTATCGCACGCGCCCAATGTAGAAGCTAGACATCCTCCAATACGACTGTCCCTTTGGGACTGTGGTACCTAATACCAGCAAAACGATACTCTCAGCGTTCTATCGCTCATATTGGTTACGATGGCCTGAACAAACGTTTATTCGCCCAACGATATC
>NZ_JBFGYC010000137.1:0-7954 GCF_041587635.1 Pontibacterium sp.
GGCAGCGCGTAATTACGTTGAGCTGATTAAATCGAACCGGGATATGGGCTTCAACTTCGTGGGTTATATCAGCAATGATCAGCCCGATGAAGTGCCTGTGGATGAATATCTGGGACCGAAAAGTGAGTTCAAGCGTATTTTTGATAATACGGTTGTAGATGAAGTGGTTATTACACTACCGATTCATCACTTTACGAAAGAGGTGGAAGAGCTCATCGATTACGCATCTGCACATGGTATTTTGGTGCGTCTGCCCATGTCTCAGTTGTTTGGCAGCATGTTCGGAAATCACGTATGGCGATTACGCACCGAAATGGTGAGTCGTATGGGTGAATCCTCATCATCCGATCTGGTGCTGGGTTCCGGTCATGATATGGGCTGGGAATACCTGGCAAAACGGGCATTTGATTTCTGTTCGGCATCCATCCTGTTAATACTGACCTCTCCTCTCATGATTGGCGCAGCGCTGGCAATTAAGTTGACGTCGAAAGGCGATGTGATGTTTGTACAAGATCGTTATGGCTATAACGGTCGGGTGTTTAAGCTCTATAAGTTTCGCACCATGATTCAAAACGCCGATGAGCTACAAGAAGCGTTGCGTAAGCAGAACGAGCGTGAAGGTGCTGCGTTCAAAATTAAAGACGATCCACGTATTACGTCAGTGGGTAAGTTCTTGCGTAAAAGCAGTATTGATGAGTTACCGCAGCTGCTCAACGTAATTAAAGGTGAAATGAGCCTGGTGGGTCCGCGTCCGCTGCCATTGGCAGACTATGAGCGTTTCCAGGAAGTTTCTCACATGCGCCGCCTTAGCGTCCTGCCGGGTATTACGTGTACCTGGCAGGCTAGTGGACGTGACAACGTAACGTTCGACGAGTGGATGGAACTCGATATGGCTTATATCGATAACTGGAGTCTTGTCAGTGATTTTGCGATCTTATTGAAAACAGTTCCGGCAGTATTGTTTGGGCGTGGAGCCTCTTAATACACGGATGTATGTTGGTCAGATTTATTGGATGTGTAGATGAAAAATTCTCAGCGTAAGAAAATATTGGTAACCGGTGGTGCAGGCTTTCTGGGTTCTCACCTGTGTAAGCGTCTAATTGCCGAAGGAAACGATGTTTTATGTGTGGACAACCTGTTCACCGGTACCAAAGATAATATTCTTGATCTGATGGATAACCCATATTTCGAGTTCATGCGCCACGACGTGACTTTCCCGTTGTACGTGGAAGTGGATGAGATCTATAACCTGGCCTGCCCGGCTTCTCCAGTGCATTATCAGTATGATCCGATTCAGACGACGAAGACCAGTGTTCACGGTGCGATCAACATGCTGGGACTGGCGCGTCGTGTACACGCCCGTATTTTCCAGGCATCCACCAGTGAAGTGTACGGCGATCCGAAAGTGCACCCGCAGTCGGAAGACTATTGGGGGCATGTAAACACAGTGGGTATTCGCTCCTGTTATGACGAAGGAAAGCGTTGTGCGGAAACGCTATTCTTTGACTACCATCGCCAGCTGGGTCTGGACATCAAAGTGGGGCGTATTTTCAACACCTATGGCCCGAATATGCATCCGGCGGACGGTCGTGTGGTGTCGAACTTCATCGTGCAGGCGCTCAGCAATAAACCGATCACTGTTTACGGAGACGGTTCCCAGACTCGCTCATTCTGTTACGTGGATGATTTGATTGAAGCCTTTGTACGCCTGATGGCGACACCAGAAGGATTTACCGGTCCTGTGAATATTGGTAATCCGGGTGAATTCACAATCCGAGAACTTGCGGAGAAGGTGATTGAGTTTACCGGCTCCTCTTCCGAGCTGATTTTCGAAGACCTGCCAAGTGATGATCCAATGCAGCGTTGTCCGGATATCTCGCTGGCGAAGAAAGAGATGGATTGGGAACCAAAAGTTGCGCTGGATGAAGGTCTGAAAAAGACCATTCCATACTTCGACGAACTGCTGACCTCAGGCAAGTATGTGATGCCCGAGTAAACACCCTAGGTGCAGAGACACTCTCTGCCTGTACTGAAAAATGCCGGAGCTGAGTCTCCGGCATTTTTGTATCTGTTGTTAATTCAGTGGGTTATCTGTGCATGCCGGGCGCGATGTGGTTAGAATGAAATAACAAATATTTCGGGCTTAAGGATGCTGTCTATGCAGAATATTGCCGCAATTACCTTCCACTACGACCCGATCGAAGACCGGATACTGCTGGTGGGCAATCTGAATAATACGCAGCCCCGTTGTGATTTTTGGCTCACTCGTAATATCACACTTAAATTATTGGAAGCGCTGAGTTCGTTAGTGCGAAAAACATCGGAGCAGGTCGCGACGGCGCCGAGTGAGCATCAATCCGGTTTGGCTCAGTTTGAGCATGAGCAGGCGCAGCAGAGTATGCAGCTTGTTCCTGAATCGAGAGTTCCGGAGTCTAAGGCGCCGGGATTGCTTTATAAGGTGGATGTCAGCCATCAGGGTAAGCGTTATCAGGTCCGTTTGTATGAGCAAGGTCAGGAAGAAGCCACCGCTCAGGCATTGTTAACACATGATGAGTTACACCAGATTCTTTCGTTGCTGCATCGTGGGGCGCTGGAATTGAGCTGGGGAGTTGATGATCAGCTATTTGATCATCTACCACCGGGATCTGCGCTGCAGTAGGCGCAATTGCGCCGAGCTGGTATAGTCCCCGCTCGCAAAAGCAGGTGGGATATGACGACAGAAACCGAACATCCCCGGCGCCCCTTTCTGGCGCGCGGGTCTAACGTTATTCGATGTGAGCAATGCCAGATGCCGGCGAAGGCGTGTATCTGTGACTTTCAGGTCAACGCACAGGCTCAGGCACGCTTTTGGTTGCTGACCCACCGTAAAGAGCTCTATAAACCAACGAACACCGGCCGTCTGATTGTCGATACGATTCGTGATTCGGAGGTGTTTCCCTGGAGCCGAACAGAGCCTGATACTCAGTTTCTGGATCAGCTTCATGACCCTGAGTTTGATCCCTATATCGTTTTTCCTGAAGGGGAAGGATATGAGGAGCGGATGGTGGAGTTTGAGCACAAACCAGGCCGTAAGCCGGTATTTATAATTCTGGACGGTACCTGGCGTCAGGCGCGCCGTATATTCCGTCAAAGTAAATACCTGCAAGACGTGCCCGTTATCCAGCCGCAAACTCAGCGAAAAACACGCTACAATCTGCGAAAACCCAATGAGGAACATCATCTCTGCACTGCAGAAGTGGCAGCCGTGATGCTGGCTCAAATGGGTGATCAGGTGTCAGCGGATCTGCTGGATGCGTATTTTGATGTCTTCAATGCGCACTACTATGCTTCCCGCAGAAGCCGTGTAGTGGAAGGTGTTGACGATGCGAAGGCTTTGTTGCAGCAAGTGATCAGCGGGCGTGAGTCTGGCTGATCTCTTTCAGCTGTTGGTCGTGTAATCGACTCATACTCAGCAGGGCGAAGATGGCGCCCAGTAAAGCCAAAAACATATCGGACTGGGTATCCCAGAGATATCCCTGAGCGCCCAAAAAGTCGTCGCCTGTCTCTTCGCTCAGCAACGCGACCCACCACTCTAGCAGTTCATAAAAGGCACTGAATGCGAGACAGAAGCAACAGATAAAAAAGTTTCTCCACAGATTGCCAGCAATAACATGACAACGAAGCAGTATTTCACGGGCGATCATTGCAGGTATAAAGCCTTGTGCAAAATGCCCCACTTTATCGTAGTTATTACGTCCATCGCTGACTTCAGCCCAGTATTCGAACAGAGGGACGTCTGCATAGGTGTAGTGGCCGCCGATCATTAAAATCACTGCATGAATCAGAATGAGCAGATAGAGGAGCGGGGTGAGCGGGTGATGTTTGAAAGTGACGGCGAGAACAACCAGTCCGAGTATGGCGGGGAATACCTCCAGCCCCCAGATAACCTGATCAGCCGGATGGGTGCCGGACCACAGAAGAACCAACAGGTAGGTTGCGATCCAGCCTAAGCTGACGGGGTGTGTCAGACGGTAGCGAGCATGCATAACTAATACGGTTTCCACAGGTCTGCATCTGAGAGTTCCTCCCTATAAGATGCATGAAAAGAGCGGAAAGCGTAAGGTGTAGAACAGCATTTAGTTGTCAGAAGGTCGCTGTTAATGGTGTGAAAGCCGTTGTGTTTATCGATAAAAACGGTGGTTTTCCGCAGCGTGATTGTCGGCCGTAAAGTCCTGAATTCATGGGGCTGATGCTGTGGTTTTCTGTAGTGATGCAAGTCCAATATTCGCTTGCAATGGTGGCGGCGAGTCTCTAGCATCCAAAACTTATTCCCTTGTGCAGATATTGAACAGAAATCTTTATGGATAAAGACGTGAGCACCGCACCGCACCCAACGATTCACTCCATTCAGTACCTCCGTGCTGTTGCGGCACTGATGGTCGTCTTTCATCATCTGATTATTCAGATTGATGTGTACGAAGCTGTGCTGCACTCAATCAGCGTAGGCGCTGCGGGAGTTGACGTATTCTTTGTGATCAGTGGCTTTGTTATCTGGTTTGTGACCTATAACAAAAATATGGGCGCTGCAGAGTTCTTCGCTAAACGGGTTATCAGAGTGGTGCCGATCTACTGGCTGATTACGCTGGTGATTGCGGGTGCCGCAACAGCGGCTCCTCATCTGTTCAAGACGACTCAGTTTGAATTTACCCAACTGATGCAGTCGCTATTATTTATCCCACACTACAGTTTGGGATTGCCGGGGAACGTTTATCCGATTTTGGTACCCGGCTGGACGCTCAACTATGAGATGTTCTTTTATCTGGTCTTTGGCTGTTTGCTGATGATACCGCGTCAGGCGTTGTCGATATTGTTAGGCGCCTTTATAACGCTGGTGGGTGTGGGATTTGTAATGGAGCCGCAAAATGCCATCTTAAAAACGTACACCAGCGGGTTGCTACTGGAGTTTGTGGCGGGTGTGTTTATTGCGAAGGCCTATACCGACGGTAAGTTACGATGCTTGCCGCCATTATTCGGGATCGTGTTGTTGGTACTGGGCACGATCGGGTTGTTGTTGACCGCAGAGGTGAATCCGTTTGGTCCGTTGCGTGCACTGTATTGGGGCGTGCCAGGCGTGCTGATGGTGTTGGGTGTGGTGATTGTTGAAGTGAATGGTCGTATGTTTAAGTCGCGTGCTTTGCATCTGTTAGGTGACGCATCCTATTCCATTTACCTGACCCATATTTTAGCGTTAGGCGTGTATCGCATGCTGTGGTCTAAGTTGATTACGCCGGAAGCGACGATGCTTCAGATGAGCGCGTTTATTGTGGGCGGTTTGCTGGTGACGATCGTGGGAGGGCTGATATTTCATATCGTCGTTGAAAAGCCACTGACCCGATTCCTGCAGCAACGCCTGATAAAGCGAAAGCCGGTGTCTGTGCAGAGTGATCAGCCCGCCTGAACGGATGCTTCACGGGTCGTGTAGAAAGAGCGGAATTTTCCGCTCTTTTCATATGTGTGGTCTGTGGAAAGTAGCGTAAAGCGCTTTAATTTATTTCCAGCATAAACGTGACAGGCCCGTCATTGAGCAAGCTGACTTTCATATCTGCACCGAAGCGTCCTGTCGCAACCTGAGTGTGAGCCGTTGAAGCCTGTTCAACAAAGTAATCGTATAACTCTTCGCCCAGAGCAGGCGTTGCGCCGGATGAGAAGCCCGGGCGTAACCCTTTCGCAGTATCCGCCACCAGTGTGAACTGGGAAACAACCAAAACCCCGCCATTGATCTGTTGTACATTCAGGTTCATCTTTCCTTCGTCGTCAGAGAAGATGCGATACCCCAGTATCTTTTTCAACAGCTTGTCCGCTTTACTGCGATCGTCGGTTTTCTCTACGCCAAGCAATACCAGTATTCCCTGATCAATAGCTCCCGTGCATTCACCATCGACGGCAACTGAGGCATGTGTAACGCGTTGGATCAGGGCTTTCATCGTATTGGCTCCGCTGGCTGGAAAACGCGCATTGTAGCGGGAATTAGCCAGTGGAGCATCATGGAAATCAGTGGCAAAACGCCCCGATCAATTTAAGCCTGTGAGCGTGCAAAATGGTCGGTAGCCGCCACCAGGTTGTCGGTAATACCCGGTTCAAAGGCCGAATGTCCCGCGTCACGCACAATATGGAGCTCTGCCTGAGGAAGCGCCTGATGCAATGCGAAAGCTTGTTCCAGCGGACACACCATATCGTATCGGCCGTGCACAATCACTGTAGGGATCTGCTGAATGAGGTGGGCATTCTCCAGTAACTGATTGTCTTCCATAAACGCACGGTTAATGAAGTAGTGGGCTTCAATACGTGCCATGGCCAGTGCAACGTGAGGGTCGGCGAAGTGGTCCACGACATCCCCATTGGGATCCAGCGTTGAACAGCGGCCTTCCCAAACCGACCAGGCTTTCGCGGCCGACATACGGGCAATCTCGTTATCGGATGTCAGCAGTTCATAATAGGCACTTAACATATCGTGGCGCTGATGCGGCGGAATGACTTTTTCATAGCTCTGCCAGTAGTCAGGAAAGATGGCGCTGGCACCACGTTGATAGAACCACTGAATATCTTGTTGTCGGCAAAGAAAGATACCCCGCAAGATCATACCCGACACCCGTTCTGGATGTGTTTGCGCGTATAGCAGGCTCAGGGTTGATCCCCATGAGCCGCCAAACAGGAGCCACTGATCGACATTCAGTGTCTGGCGGATCAGTTCCATATCGGCAACCAATGCCTGTGAATAGTTATCGGTCAGCTCGGCGTGTGGTTGCGAGCGCCCGCAGCCGCGCTGGTCAAACAGGATGATGCGGTACTTTTCCGGATCAAAGAAGCTACGGTGAGCAGGTGAGGTGCCGCCGCCGGGGCCGCCGTGAACAAACAACACAGGGATGCCATGGGCGTTGCCGCTTTCTTCCAC
The DNA here is from genome assembly GCF_041587635.1 of Pontibacterium sp. Taxonomy (NCBI): domain Bacteria; kingdom Pseudomonadati; phylum Pseudomonadota; class Gammaproteobacteria; order Oceanospirillales; family Oceanospirillaceae; genus Pontibacterium; species Pontibacterium sp. Next base: position 6,932 of record NZ_JBFGYC010000137.1, read on the forward strand.
GTAAATACTATGCCGCGCGTCAACCTTGATCATGTGTTCGGCATAAGGGTGAATATCGGGGTAAAGCTTACGCATGGGCTCTCCTGAAACGAAACGCTAGATGAAGTATAGGCTGCGCTTCAGGCACAAAAAAGGCAACCGATTGGTTGCCTTTTTCTGATCAGAAAGTTGCTTACTTCTTCGCGCGCTTACGCTCGTTTTCTTTCAGCAGTTTCTTACGCAGGCGGATGAAGTTAGGAGTTACTTCAACCAGCTCGTCATCTTCGATGAAGTCCAGAGCCTGTTCCAGTGTGAAACGTACAGGTGGTGTCAGCTGGATGTTTTCGTCAGTACCGGAAGCACGTACGTTGGTCAGCTGCTTACCTTTGGTTGGGTTCACAGCCAGGTCGTTGGAGCGGCTGTGGATACCCAGCAGCATGCCTTCGTAGACATCGATGTTTGGCTCGATGCAGAGGCGACCACGTTCCTGCAGGTTCCACAGGGAGTAACCCAGTGCTTTACCGGTAACCATGGATACCAGTACGCCGTTGTTACGGCTGGCTACTTCACCTTCTTTCACAGGACCGTAGTGATCGAAGATGGAGGTCATGATGCCGGTACCGGACGTCATGGTCAGGAACAGGGAGCGGAAACCGATCAGACCACGGGAAGGGATCATGAAGGTCAGACGTACACGACCTTTACCGTCCACTTCCATGTTGGTCATGTCGCCTTTGCGTTTGCCCAGTTCTTCGATCACAGAACCCTGATGCTGATCTTCAACATCAATCATGACCTGCTCGTACGGCTCCTGAATCTCACCGTCGATCTCTTTCTGGATAACTTCAGGACGGGAAACACCCAGCTCGAAGCCTTCGCGGCGCATGGTTTCGATCAGTACGGACAGGTGCAGCTCACCACGACCGGATACTTTGAATTTCTCAGGGCTATCGCCTTCCTCAACGCGCAATGCTACGTTGTGGATAAGTTCGCGTTCCAGACGGTCTTTGATGTTACGGCTGGTGACGAACTTACCGTCCAGAC
>NZ_JBFGYC010000138.1:0-7939 GCF_041587635.1 Pontibacterium sp.
CATTGACGCTCAACTTCTGGACTATGGAATGCATTGGTCATGTGAATCGCAGGTAATTGAGAGTGCGACCCTTCCGTTAGAAGGGAAAACCTATGTGTTGACCGGTACGTTGGAAAAGATGGCACGTAGTAAAGCAAAATCAGCGTTGCAGCAGCTTGGTGCTAAGGTGAGCGGGAGCGTATCGAAAAAGACCGATTGTGTTGTCGCCGGACCGGGGGCAGGCTCAAAGCTAGCCAAAGCGAATGATCTGGGTGTTCCTGTGTTGGATGAAGACCAGTTCATCGATATGTTGCAGCAATACAACGTGAATCCGGAGACCTTATGATCATTCCCCATGACCAATTGAGTCCTGATGCGTTGGAGGGGCTGATCGAAGAGTATGTGACGCGTGACGGTACCGATTACGGTGCGGAAGAGATTTCGCTCGCAGAACGTATCGTCCAGGTAAAACGTCTTCTGGTGAGCGGAGAGGCAGTTATCCTGTTCAGCGAGGGTAAAGGCGCGTGCAATATAGTATCCAGTAGCCTGCTGGAATAGCTGTAACCAGCAACGGCTGACATATACTGAAACATATCAGTCAGTGGAGTTGCCTATGGACCAGTTAGAACAGATTATAAGCCTGATCGCCTTAACGATGGGTGTTGGCTGGGCCAGTGGTATTAACCTTTACGCAACTGTACTGATGTTGGGTGTGTTGTCCAACATGGGGCATGTCACCTTGCCCGAAGAGCTTATGGTGGTGACAGATCCGTTGGTATTGATGGCCGCCGGGTTTATGTATTGCGTTGAGTTTTTCGCGGACAAAATCCCCGGGGTTGATACCGGATGGGATGGACTACACACCTTTATTCGTATCCCGGCAGGGGCTGCATTGGCTGCCGCGGCGGTGGGTGATGTGACACCTGCTGTTGAAGTGGCTGCGGCGTTGGTTGGTGGCAGTTTGGCTGCTGCAACTCATGCGACAAAAGCTGGCAGTCGGGTATTGATTAACACCTCGCCCGAGCCTGTTTCAAATTGGACCGCATCCTTTACGGAAGATCTGATTGTTCTTGGTGGTCTCTGGACCGCATTGAATTCCCCGATGTATTTCCTGATCGCGCTGGCCGTCTTTATAGTTTTGATGATCTGGCTGTTACCCAAGTTATGGCGAGGCGTGAAAAGCGTATTTAGCTGGATAGCGCGCTTGTTCGGAGGCGCAGAGCCGGCCAATCCATCGGCCGGAAAAATATCACATAAAGGTGATGTCAGGCCCAGCGTTCCAGATTCGGACCACTGACTAAAAGATGTAGCATATCGGTACGCGTTACAACCCCGATAGCAGCGCCGTCTGCCGCAACGACAGGGATGGAGTTGATGTTGTATTCCACCATGATCTGCGCCGCTTGGCGTACTTGTGTATCAGGAGAGGCGGCGACAACTTTCTTACTGTAGATGGTATCTATCGAACTGGGTGATTGTTTGCCTACACGCAGTAGATCACGTTCAGACAACATACCTAACAGCTGACTTTCCTCGTTTACCACAACAAGATGCCGGATGTTGAGGTCGTCCATTTTGCGTGACGCCGCAAATATGGTGGCCCCCGGAGTGATGACGTGAATGGGCGAGCTCATGATGTGTGAGATCGACAGAGCGCGGCGATCAGGCAGACCGATCGCTTTTTCTTCGGTTTCAACGTAAGCCTGAGTCGCTGGAGTTGCCGGTGGCAGTCCTTTCTTTTTCGGCTCAGGTTGCAGGTAACGGATAAATTTCTCACCATCAGTGTGAAATCTGTCTTCGTTATCTGCACTTCGATGGGAAGCTCTTGGCTCCGTTAATCTATTAACGCCCGTCGGGGGAAATTCTGACTTTTTGGGCGTTTGTATCCGATAACCGTGATCGTAAATAACCAGTGCCATACGCAGTGCTCCAGCCGCTACTAAGCTTTATATCGACTTTCTGATCAAATTCTTAACAATAAAACGTGCAGGGTTCATTGCATCCAGTAGTGATTTTTCAATCGGAAAGGGTTCTCCGAGGATGCCAGCTGCAACTACCTCACCACAGATTGGACCGGTGATAAGGCCTTTTGATCCGTGACCTATATTCAGATACAACCCTTTAAGATGCTGCGGCGGGGTATCTGTGAATTTCCATTTTCTGTCTGTTCGAAGCTTAGCGTAATCGTTTATATATGCCTCATAGTCGGGTGCTGGTCCGGTAATGGGCAGATAATCTCCGGTGCTACAACGGTAAGCTGCACGACCTTCTAACGAATCTTCTGCAATCGATGCAGCCAGTTCAGGTAAAACTGCGCGCAACTTGTACAGATTATCACGATGGTCATCCTGACGTATATCAAGACTAAGGTTATGGAGGTCAAAAGTGGCACCAAAACAGTATTGCCCGTTCAGTGCGGGTGAAATATAACCGTCTCCACAGACAACCGTTTTTAATGTAGGTTCTGCCTGAGTCGTCAGGGAGGTTTGTCCCCGAATAGGTTTGACCGGGAGGTGGCCAAGCTGTGGTAGTTTTTTGGCCTCTGCGGCCGTACAAATGACGAGCTGAGAGCAAAAAATTGGCTTACCTCCCGCTAATTGGAGCTGCCACTCCCCCTCTGCAGACTGTTCGAGTGAAGTCACCTCTTTATTCAGGTGCAGGTTTATCAGAGGATGCTGGATCAGTGTTTCGCAGAACAAACGGGGGTTTACCCAGCCACCGTAAGGCATGAAAATGCCCGGGGCGGTAATGTGGTTTCCGGCCAGTGTTGAGGCTTCTTGTGAATCAACAGCTTGCACAACGTTGGGACCGAAGGAGGTGTGTTGCATCATGCTTTGTTGGCGCTTCATCTCTTTGTCGTTGGTCGCCAGCTGCAGCAGCCCGCAGTCGGACCAGAGCTGTTGTTCAGGATCAAGTTGCTGAAGTTTAGTCCGGCTGTACAGTAATCCGCTGAGGTGTAGTTGACCTTGAGTATTATGACTCACCGGCAGTTTTGCGTAGAGAGCTCCTTGTTGGTTTCCAGAACCTTCCAGCGCTATGTCTGCGTTACGTTCAATCAGTTCAACCGTTACACCACGTTGCGCCAGTGCGTACGCAGTAGAACACCCAGCGACCCCGGCTCCGATTACAACAACATGTGACGGTCTTGACGTAGGGTATGGCTGATCAAACCAGGGCGTAGCACTTGAGGATGTTTGCTTTGGTGCTGTGCAGCGGGCCCTCACCATTTCGCGTTTAAGCCCAAACCCGACAACCTTCTGTATACTAAATCCTTCATTTTCAAGCCCGCGTCTGACGGAACCGGCTGATGTAAATGTTGCCAGTGTAGTATCCGCTTTACTCAGTCGACCGACCTGCTGAAGCAGATCTTTACTCCACATGTCAGGATTCTTAGACGGGGAAAAACCGTCAAGAAACCATGCGTCCACGGGGACTGTCAGTTGACGGTACGCGTCGACTGCGTCCATGAGCATCAGTGTGAGTTGTATTCGCCCATTGTCAAAACTGATGCGATGGAATCCTTCAATCGGCTCAGGATAGGCCTCAACTAAGCGATCAGTCCCTTGTTGAAGTTCTGGCCAGTGAGTTAAAGCCTGAGCCAAATCTTTTTGGCTGATCGGGAATTTCTCTACGCTAATATAGTGAAGCGTTGCAGTATCTGGTGCTGTTTTAAGCCAAAGTTCACGCGTTGCCAGGAAGTTTAAGCCTGCCCCGAAGCCTGTTTCCGCGATCGTGAACTGCTTTAAATCCTGCTGTGAAAACCGTTCATCCAGAGCGTTCCCCTCAAGAAAAACATATCGGCTTTCATCAAGCCCGTCCTGATCGTTGAAGTAAAAGTCGTCAAACTCAGTGGAGACCGGGGTGTCTTCTTTCCAGATAACGTTTGCATGTCGAATTGAGGAACTTTGGGGCATCTTGTCGCTCTGTGTAATCAGGAATCCGTGATGACAAGCATAAGGTCATCACCGTTGTACGTGCTATTATACGGCGCTTAGAGGTCAAAAACGAAAAGGGTTATGCATGATCAGCCAAAATGAAGTTAAGTTATGTGTGCTGGGTCTGGGCTACGTTGGCTTGCCTCTCGCTGTAGAGTTTGGCGGGCACATGAATACGGTTGGTTATGATATTAATGCTGACCGTGTGGCTGAGCTGCAAGCGGGTTGCGATTCAACACTGGAAGTTGAAGCAGAAGAGTTAAAACGCGCACAAATGCTCACGTTTTCAGATCAGCTGGCGGCTGTTGCCGATTGTAATGTCTATATCGTCACTGTACCCACACCCGTCGATGCACATAAACAACCCGATCTCTCTCCGCTGCAGAAATCTAGTTTTGCGATTGGCAGTGTGTTGAGCCAGGGGGACATCGTTATTTACGAATCAACGGTCTACCCAGGTGCAACCGAGGAAGTGTGTATTCCACAGCTGGAAGAGGCCTCCGGTTTACGTTTTAACATTGATTTCTTCGTTGGATACAGTCCGGAACGGATTAACCCTGGCGATAAGACGCATCGATTGCCGAGTATCGTAAAAGTGACGTCAGGCTCGACCCCGGAAGTGGCGGATTTTGTAGATGATCTATATCGGACGATTATTACCGCAGGTACGCATAAAGCCAGCAGTATTATGGTCGCTGAAGCGTCCAAAGTTATCGAGAACACACAGCGAGATCTGAACATCGCGCTGGTGAATGAGTTGGCGATTATCTTCGATAAGGTCGGGATTGATACACTGGAGGTATTAGAGGCCGCTGGGACCAAGTGGAACTTCCTACCGTTCCGTCCGGGTTTAGTCGGAGGGCATTGTATTGGTGTCGACCCGTACTACCTGACGCATAAGGCTCAGTCACTGGGCTATTTTCCAGATGTCATTCTGGCCGGTCGTCGTATCAATGATGGTATGGGCCAATATGTTGTATCTTCCATTGTTAAGAAGATGATTGATCGCTCTCTACCTATTGCCGGTTCCAGGGCGCTGGTGTTGGGCCTAAGCTTCAAGGAGAACTGCCCGGACATTCGAAATACCCGCGTTGTCGATATTGTTGAGGAACTTCGCGGATATCACATTGATGTGGATGTGCATGACCCTTGGGTGTCGTCAGAGGAAGCAGAGCAAGAATTTGGTTTGCAGCTTGTTGCTGAGCCAGAAGAAGGCCACTATGACGTGATTATACTGGCGGTTGCTCACAGTCAATTTCAAGAGAAAGGGGTTGGGCTGCGCGCTTACGGGAAAGAACAGCATGTCTTGTATGATGTTAAGGCTGTCCTGCCGAGGGATGAGGTAGACGGACGTTTGTGATCGTTAACCATAAAAAAGGCCGTGTTGATCACGGCCTTTTTTATTTCTGTATTATTCGAACTAAACTGCTTTACGCCCAATACCGTGGTAGTGGAATCCGTAATCTTTCATTTCGCCCGGGTCATACACATTGCGTCCATCCAGCAACAAAGGGCGGCGCATACTACTGACGATTCTATCGAAGTCACGCATGCCGTACTCAGGCCACTCGGTGATTAACAGCAAAGCATCAGCGCCATCTGCGGCTTGCTCGGGTGTACTGCATAACACTAAGTTGTCAGCATTTTTGTAGTGTTCCGCCAAGTTTTGCAGTGCAAGTGGATCATGTACCCGTACTTCGACACCTTGTGCCATACAGGCATCAATAGTTGCAAGACTGGGTGCGTTATGGATATCGGCGGTGCCAGATTTGTATGATGCTCCCCAAATAGCGACTTTACAGCCCTTCAGGTTGCCTTGGAAATGCCGCCAAAGCTTTCTGAACAGGGTTTCTTTCTGCCGTTCGTTGATATCTATAACGGTACGCAATAGGGAGGAGCGACGCTTTTCTTTCAGGAAGTCGGAAAACAAGAGCAGGTGATCCGAGAATTTCTCGCCGCCAAAGCCACAGCCAGGATTCAGAAAGTGTTTACCAATACGGGTGTCCCCCGCGATGGTGTCGCGAACGGTCTCAATATCGATGCCCATACTGTCAGCTAAGTTGGCCAGCTCATTGATATAACTCAGACGCATCGCCAGCATCCCATTCAGAGCCAAAGTCGCAAACTCTGCTTCTTGTGGTGTCATGATGCGAATGCGTTGGTTAGGGCCCATAAGTACGCGAGACATGGCCGTGATTTTGCTGATAGCCCACTGAGAATCACTACCAATCACTAGCTGATCGGGGTGAATAAATGATTCCAGCGCACGTCCGCCCCGCAGAGAATCTGGGACATAAACGACAGTTCTGTGCTCATCATTACCTAATACGGCATTCAAACGTGATGTTGAACCTATACCGAAGATACTTTGGTTGATAAACAGCAATGGTCCTTCGTGACGGGATGCTACATCGGCTACGATCTTTGCCGCTTCTTCGTATTGTTGGGACTCTAAGGTTAACCAGTGAATATCAGCATCTGCAGGAGGGTGGAGAGGATCATAGCTGCGTAATCGACCGGAATCGAATTGGCTTTGTAGCAGGCCCCGCAGACCGGGTTCTGTTACGGAAATTCGGCGGCTATCCAGATCATGGGAAGATATTGGCAAATATACTGCATTGCCGGTGCGAGCCAGCACGCCAGCCGCACCCATTGCAGACATGTTATTGCCATAAATAATGACTTTCATAGCTTACTTGTCCTGCAGATTAAGAGTTTCATTAATCAATGTTAGCGTTGACGGGTCCATCTTCTGCCCTGTTAGAGCGTTGTTTCCGTGCAATACCGACAATGTTTCACTTGCCATGACTTTGCCCAGCTCCACACCCCATTGATCAAATGGGTTGATATTCCAGATAACGGACTGTGCGAATACTTTGTGTTCATACAATGCAATCAACTGGCCCAACGCAAAAGGTGTCAGCTCGTCTAGTAAGATTGTAGTGCTTGGCTGATTACCGTGGTATCGCTTGTAGAACGGTAAATCGTCGGTTTCACCGAGGGCATGGTCGCCAAAGGCTAAGACCCGGGATTGAGCGAAACAGTTTGATAGCGCCAGAATATGTTGTCTGCGCAGGATTTCACTGCCCTTTTGCTCTTCTATGTCGTTATAACGGCGGGCTGGAGCAATAAAGTCACACATCACCTTTTCGGTGCCTTGATGAAGCAGCTGATAGAAAGCGTGTTGTGCGTTGGGTCCTATTTCGCCCCAGATGATCGGGCAGGTAGCATAATCGACGTTTTTAAGGTCAAGCGTGGTATTTTTGCCGTTACTTTCCATCTCCAGCTGCTCCAGATATGCAGGAAATCTGGCAAGGCGGCCATCATATGGCAGGACTGCATGGGCATGGATATCGAGGAAATTAATATTCCATATACCAATCAGAGCCATCAGAACCGGGATGTTTTGTTCCAGCGGCGCTGAACGAAAATGTTCATCCATGCAGTGTGCGCCGGAAAGTAACTCTCTGAATCGAGTGGCGCCGATCTGTAATGCAATTGGAAAGCCGATACAGGACCACATGGAGTAGCGTCCACCGACCCAGTCCCAAAACAAAAGCTGGTTATCCTCGCTGATACCAAACGAGGTCATTTTTTCTGGGTTTGCTGAGATACCGATGAAGTGGTTTTGCAACACGAGATTTTCATCCACATTGCTGCGATCCATAATCCAGTCTTTGGCGGTCTCGGCATTTGCCAGCGTGTCTAGTGTGGTAAAAGATTTAGACGCAATGACAAACAGTGTTTCGGAAGCATCCAGTTTCTTTAGCAGAAGCGAAAGCTGGCTACCGTCCATGGATGAAACGAAAAACACCTCTAGCGGATGACTGGCGGGACAGGGGTAGTCGCATAGTGCACGATTTGTCATCAGGGGCCCTAAATCGGAACCGCCGACACCGATATGCACAACATTGCGAATGGGTCTTCCGCTGTAGCCCCTTGCTTGTGCGCTGTGTAGGCGCTCGACCAGGACTTCCATTTTCTTAAGCTGAGCATGAACATCGACTACGATATCATGATCATCC
>NZ_JBFGYC010000139.1:0-7899 GCF_041587635.1 Pontibacterium sp.
CTTTGGGGGACTTCTCATACAATCGTGATTGCTGAAAACGCTCCAGCACTTCGACCAGCTTCTTATCCAACACCGAGCTGTCGGTTTCGCAGAACTCGCCGATCTTCGCCAGCCAGTTCGGTAGCAGGTTTTTACGATAGCTTTGCTTGCTGACGCCCGAGTCGCGGATTAAGGCTTCCAGATCCGCGCCTTGTGACAACCAGAGCGCCTTAAAGCGTTTCAACAGGCTCTGAAACTGCGTAAACAGCTCGGTCAGATTTTGCTCCGACAGATCCGGCTGTAAACGCAATTCCGGTGAGTTCCAGAAACCGCTCAGGTCTTTACCCAGATCCACCGGCGTTTTCCACAGATGCAGTACCGCAGAGGCGATACCCGCCTCCATGCGATAGATCTCATTGCGCCAGAAATCCATAACGGCCTGATGCAACAAACGCTGGGAATCTTGTGTCAGCTCGGTCTCAAACAGCGCACCACTTTCAAAGGCATGACGTTTAAGCATCCGCTGGCAGAAACCGTGAATGGTGAAGATCGCCGCTTCATCCATCTGCTGGGCAGCTTGCTCCAGCAGCTTCACCGCAGCCTCTTTATCCTCAATCGCTTCAATCAGCTGACCCAAGAACGGATCTTTAACGTCCTGCCAGTTCAGCGCCAGCATAAAGGCCTGTCGAGCTTCGGCGATACGCACACGGATGCGGTCGCGCAGCTCTTCGGTTGCAGCTTCGGTAAAAGTCACTACCAGAATTTGATCAGGCCCCAATGGACGCACAGGGCCTTGATCGCCATGCCCCAGCAGCAAACGCAGATAAAGCGCGGTAATGGTGTATGTTTTCCCGGTACCGGCGCTGGCCTCAATCAGACGCACGCCGTGCAGTGGAAATGTCAGCGGTTGTAGTGGAATCAGATCGCTCATCCTTGCCTTACTCCTTACCTTCTTCCAGCCACGGCAGCATGGGGGCCAGCACCTGCTCCGTCAGTGGCACTAAGCCCGGCTCAAATGCACTGTATTGTGGATAAACCCGGCGCAGGTACGGATCTTCAATCGCTCCGTAGCTGTTAAAACCGCCTTCAAAACGGGTCTGCGCGGCAACTCGCGCACGGTCTTCACCTTTCTCCAGCACCGACAGATACGCCCAGCCGACACCCGGCTCAAACGCCAGAGGGCGTTGCAGACCTTCCCGATACAGGTTTACTAACACTTCCAGCTTTTGCGTGGCCTCATCACGACTCAGCGGATGAAAGGTCAGCTGCGCCGACAACCCTCGATGAATGGTCGCCTGAGTATCGCCAAAACAGGCGCAGGCACACAGATGTTCAATCCAGCCAAACAAACGGTCGTAACCCTGTACTTGTGCCGGTCGGTAGCGCAGCAGTGTGGAACCGTACCAACCGTCTTGCCAGCCGGTCAGCCGTAGTTTGGGTAAATTCGGCAACTTGATGCGGATCTCACGGCGACGCGCCGTTTCCGTCATCAGCGGTTCCAGTTTCTCCGCCAGCTCTGAACAATCTCTACGTACCTTGTTCAGACTTTGATAACCACTCTGCCCCACCGGTAGCAGCCCTTCGGCCTGAATCCAGGCATCCACCTGATCCAGAGACTCACCGGCCAACGCCGTTGCCAGATATCGCTGTTTTAGCTGGTAATCATCCAGCCCCTCCACCTTAAACGGCTCATCATCTTCGGCACCCGATTCCCGGGTTTCAAAGTGCACTTTTAAGCGTTGGGTGAAGAAATAGCGACTTGGATTGCGGAAGAAACGCAGCAGATCAGACAGTTCCAGTTCGGCTGGCATGTCTGATTCCAGCGCTGCGGACACAAAGCTCGCCGGGGTTTGCTGCTCAGCGGCAGCGGCCACCAGCCATTCGGAGGCATAACTGAAGTAATCGGAATCCACTCTGAAATAGTCACGACTGAACGGTGCTAACGGATGTTCAGTCAACAGCGCGATTTTCAGCGCTTCGGCGCTGCTGTCCATATCCAGATCGACGTTGTCCGGCATCACATAGGCCTGCGCCAGATATTCCACCAGCTCGCTCACCAGAACAGATGGCACTTTTTCCGTGTTGTCATGAATCGAGCGGGCAACATAGCTGACATAGAGCTTTTCCCGCGCTGAAAGCACCGCTTCAAGGAACAGATAACGGTCATCATCACGGCGGGATCGATCCCCCCGGCGTACCTGATCGGCCATCAGATCAAAGCCAATCGGCGGCATGGTACGAGGGTAGTCTCCGTCGTTCATACCCAGCAGGCAGACCACGTTAAAGGGTATCGAGCGCATCGGCATCAAGGTACAAAAGTTCACCGCACCCACCATAAACCGCTGACTGGAACGGGCACTGTCTAAGCCGTTATTGAGGTAATCACACAACACCTCAATCGATAGAGGCGCACTCCATCCCGCATCGCTAATCTGCTCTTGCAGCTGGGCCAGTACCTTACGTACCTGATCCAGGGCGACTTCATCCAACTCGTCCGGTTGATAACTGCGTACCAGCAGTTCATTGATCAACTCAATCCAACTCTCTGGCGTCTGTTCACCCTTAAAACGTTCGGCACAAAAACCCAGCAGATCGACAAAATCCGCCAGTTTACCCAGCAGATCCGCTTCCAGCCCCTCGACCTCACCATAGGGTGCGATACCTGACCAGAGGTCGTCACTGTCACCCAATGCATAACCGGCCAACATACGCTGTAAACCAAACTGCCAGCTGTTTTGCTCAAACTCCGGCAGATCCCACTGGCTGCGTTGATGGCTATCTAAGCCCCAGCGGATATTCACCTCTGCCACCCAGTGACGAATACGGTGGAACCCCTCCTGATCAAGCCCAAAGCAACGCATCACGGCGGGCACTTCCAGTAGTTCCAATACTTCAGAGACGGTCAGACGGCTATTCGCCAGTGCGATAAAACGCAGGAAGCTCTGTAACAGCGGATTTTCCTGCTGTGCCGAACGGTCAGAGATAGAAAATGGGATATAACGATCTGGCGGTGCATTACCAAATATCGCATCCACGTAGGGTGCGTAGGTTGCCACATCTGGCATCATCACGATTACATCACGTGGCGACAGCTCCGGCTGAGCCTGAAACATCGCCAGCAACTGATCGTGTAGCACCTCCACTTCCCGCATCGGACTATGGCAACCATGCAACTGAATCGAGGTATCGTCTGCACTGATGGGCGTTTTATGCACACTCTGCTGGAAACCATCTGGTTGGGTCGGGAAACGTGCCCGATCATCCAGATCCAGAATATCCGCCTGCATCTGATGCAGCAGGCTGTCACGGTCGATATCGGCAAAAGCTTCAATCTCCGGTGCTTTAAGCTCTTGCAACTGCACCAGATAATCACGGCCCAGCTTACCCATCGACGCCAGCAGAGGATTGCCGTGCTCGAAGTAATTGCCCAGATCTGTCCCCGGTTTATCAAACCAGCTGCGATTAAGGCGGGCGATCTGCCCCTGATCCAGAATCTCCCCCCAGTAGTAACGACACGGGTTGGTGACCATCAGGTGTACATCGATCTTTTGTCCCATCGCATTCAGGGCTTCAAGGTAGTTTTGCGGCAACGCGGAGATACCAAAGACAAACAACCGCGTGGGTAAACCCGCCTGACCACTGGAGCGGCCCAGTGCAGTTACAAATTCAGAGAACATATTGGCGCGATGCCAATGGGCCTGACCAGAATCACGTGTCCGTTCAACCAGCGCGCGCCACAGCACCGGTTGCCAGGGCTGGGTTTCAGCGGCCAGCTGCCCCCCCTGCTCCCAATCCGCGATCCAATCCGGGCGATATACCAAATATTGGTCAAAGGTGTCAGCGATTTTGCCGCACAACTGGTAGAGCTTAAAGTTCCCCTGATCCGCCGCCAGATAACGTTGCAGGTCACTGAATTCCGGCTGACATAACTCGGTAGGTAACAGCTCCATCAACTTCCAGGTCATCGCTTCTTTGTTAAACGCCGAACGTTCAGGCACCCCCTCCAAGACCTCAGAAAAACTCTTCCAGAGGAAAGAGGCCGGCAGCGGAAAATCAACGCTCGCGGCAATACCCTGCGCTTGTGCCAGTTCCAGCTTCAGCCACTGCGCCATACCCGGGCTTTGCACCAGAATGGTTTCCTGTGCAAATGGATCGGTTAGCGGGTCCAGCCGGATCAGCTCAACCAGCAGATCCTTAAGCACATCCAGTGCATTCGAGTGATATATGCGAAACATGTCCTATTCCTGATCAGGCCGCTTTAGGCATCACCGCCACGCTTTTCAACGTGCGTCTGTTGTACGAGATGGATTCGATAAGATGCTGTTTAGATTACCTTATCCCACCATTCACCGACACTGTCATACAACTGTATTGGTGCTGTGAAATATTGCACCGGCAATTTAAATAGAGCCGTAAGATGAGTGATGAAAATTCAGTGTGTTGAAGTGATTGATTGCACCCACAGCGATGACTGGCGCATCCCTGCTAATAAAGATAGCCAGCGGCAATCAACTGATGGGATTACCGTATACGCTGGATTCGTTGAGCCGACAGATGAAGCGGTTTACGTGGAGCCGCACCGCTTTAAAAGCAGCATCACCGGCAAGACAACATACGGCCGGGGAAAGAACAACTAAGGCGTCGTTCCGGTAGGTGGCGCATTGGTCGCATCTTGCGCGGGAGGTAGCTCAGCGAAGCCTTCTTTGATACACCAGTAACTGCGGCCCTGTTCAACCCGCACAACACCATCAAAGCGTTGTTGCAGATATTCAACCGCCTCTTCCAGCGTATCGATATCACAGAGGATTACACCGCCACGTTCGTTCTCAGTCGCAAATAGGTAACTTTTCATGCATCCCCCTAAATTAAGGCGCTAATGATGACGAGATGGGGTGGATGGGGTCAAGTATTATTGCGGTTCAGATTGCTTCTAACCTCTGCTCCCTTTTAGAGTGGGTTACCTCGTTCCCATGCTCCCGCGTGGGAACGCAGACAGCGCTACATACCACCTCAACTCTGAATACGCGCGCCGTAATCTCGTGTGGATTCCCACGGAGAAGCATGGGAACCAGAGCCTCGGAGGACTAATCCATAGTGGTTCAGAAGATATAGCTCGTTCCCACGCTCCCGCGTGGGAATGCAGACAGCGCCACAACCACTTCAACTCTGAATACGCGCGCCGCAATCTCGTCTGGGTTCCCACGGAAGACCATAAGAACCAGAATCTCAGAGGGCTAATCTACATCTGCCTCAAATTACAATTCCGTCGCTATTTCTCATCATACTGAGAAGCACTGAAAAGATCAGCTTTCAACAAACAGTTCTCGAAGCCAGTCGTTCACCGCTGGCTGCTTATCCAGATCCAATACAAACTCCTGCCCACGGGCAGCAGCCTTCAATTGCACGTCATGCTCTCGCCGATTCCAGCGCCAGGGTTGGCGGTGATAACTCAGCCCATCGGCAAAATCATCGGGATAAAATAGATCCGGCAACGTCCACTGAGTGCGATTTTCGCCCGGGGTGGTGAGTTGCAGCTGCTCGTCATACGCTGGAAACATCCCATACCCAGCGTGTTCCAGCACCTCACCGGCAATGGACAGCTGAGGTGACGGCAGGTAGAGGGTGTTGAAGGCGTAATCCTTTTGCATATGGGGATGATTGGCCAGCTGCGGATACCGCTCAAGCACCTCCGGGGAGGGATGAATAATCTCACCGACCTGCATCCAGCCATGGATCAGGTGAATATCCGGGGCACCTTTAACGAACTGCATCCGGCCTTTCACCCGTTCCGTCTGTCGATACCAACCGAAGAACAGAAACAGATCCCCTACACCCACCCCTTCGTGTTCCAGATGCCGCTGGGCAGAGCCGAACTGGCCAAACGCGGGCAACCAGTTGTCCGTATCCGTAATTAAGGATGGATCGATATCGGGGTCCAGATGACACCCACCGCGCCACTGTTTACCGCCGAGCTGTTTGATCAGACTGGACAGACTCTGCTTACCCGCCTTGAGATGGGAGTATTGAGTGGTCGCGTCATCCTGAGGAATGGGCAAGGAGAGTAAACGACCATCCGGCAGGATAGGACTGGGGAGCCCACCTGCACTGGAGTCGGTGCCTTTACGGCTGAGGATTAACTTCATGACACTTCAGGGCTTTAACGAAGAGTGGTGAATTGGAAAGCTATTCGGGTACACCGTCAATGTGAGGTGCATTTATCGCATCGTCGTACCATTTAGCACGTTCATCCCAACAGATATTACTCTGCGGTGCGATATTGGCCTGGCCATCCAAACTTCCCGCCGGTACAACCAACAGTTTCTCTTTACCGGACAGGCGCGGCATGGCAGATCCACACTCGACGCAAAACGCATGGGCCATTGAGCATCCCGGTACATCAAAGCGCTTTACGAACGCATACCCACGCAGCCAGATGATATTGTCATGCACGGTGAATAGATTAGACGCATGTGCACTGCCAGTGACTTTCTGACAGAGCTCACAATGACACAAGTGAAACTGAGTGAATTGATTCTCACAGTGAAACTTAACTTTGCCGCACAAACAGCTACCGGTAATTTTAGCCATGTCGTTCTCCCTCTCATCCAGCGCTTAGCTTACTGCTGAAACAGCTGCTTTCGCTTTTTTATCCATTAAGTACACCACAGCAACGGCCCAGAGTACTACTGGCAACATCATCCAGTTCATCGTAAACCAACCCAAAGCGTCTTCCAGCCAGCCGGATGTCAGTGCAGATAATGTCACAACGCCAAACACCAGAAACTCATTGGCAGCTTGTGATTTGGCTTTCTCAGCCGGTTTATATGTACCTGTCAGCAATTGGGTCGCTGGGATAAACATGAAGTTCCAACCCACCCCCAACAGCAGCAACGCCGCAAAGAAATGCCATTCACTGGTCCCGGTCATATTGATCGCGATACAGCCCACAATCAACGCGGCACCGCTATAGATCATCGGCTTAATACCAAATCGATTGACGAGTGATCCAGTAAAAAAGGAGGGCAGAAACATACCCAAGACGTGCCATTCGATCACATTGGCGACAGAACCAAAACTGTAACCACAACGCTGCATAGCCAGTGGTGTTGCGGTCATCAGCAGGTTCATAACCGCATAACCCACCATGGCTGCGACAACGGCACCAATGAAGTTTGGTTGGCTGATAATCTCAGTAATAGGACGTGCTTCACCGTGATGTTCATCCGCACTGACGGGTGGGATACGGATCAGGCTGAGCAGGAGTAAGGCGATAATGTACAAACCCAACAGACCAATAAACGCGCCCTGAAATGGGATGTCTTCGACCCACTCCTGACTGGATACTGCCAGTGCAGGTCCAGCGACCGCGGCCAATACACCACCCGCCATAACCATAGAGATCGCGCGGTTCTTCTGATCGGGAGCGCAGACTTCGACGGCGGCAAAACGATACAAGGTGCCAAACCCTATACCAATGCCCAGCAGGAAGGTACCTAAACAGAAGAGGTCAAACTGATTGCCATTTAAGGCGAAGATACAGGTGAACGCACCTGCAATGCCGATCGTGGTGCCGAGGTAGAAGCCGTTCTTACGCCCGATCTGCTTCATCACCAACGATGCCGGAATGGTCGCGGCCATCAGGCCAACAAACTGCATGGCGACCGGCAAGGTGATGAGTGCCGCACTTGGCGCCATATCACGGCCAATCAATGCCGTCACAGACACTAACAGGATGTTCCCTGTGGTCAGTAACGCCTGACACAGGGAAAGCAGAACAACGTTCATGTTCACAACGTACTACCTCGTTGAAATCCGTTTCCTTAAGGTGGGAGGTAGGAAACGGGTATTACAGTGCCAGGATATCAATCATCTCCGGCATTTTTTCCGCCTGCGGCTGCTCAGGATCGAAGTGATTGGTCA
>NZ_JBFGYC010000140.1:0-7880 GCF_041587635.1 Pontibacterium sp.
AACGAATATATCTCTCTGCTGTGTGCCCAGATCGATAGTGCCGGAATGGGCGGATTGTTCGGTTTGGAATCTGAAGGTGAAGATATCAAAGTGCATGTTTTACCCTGTGATCAGGTTTTTGCCATGGTGCGAGAGGGCCTGATCGACAACGCGGCTTCCATTATGGCGTTGCAGTGGTTACAGCTGAATCAATCTGAGCTGAAAGAACGTTGGAAAAATTCGATTTAGCGTGGAGTGGATAAATTTTCAAGGTATCTCCTATACTGGTGCATGCTCTTCCAGCCGGTCATCCGGAGACTCATAGGGAAGCGAGTGTAAAACCATAATCGATGGACGGATCTATGATGAAAGCTGAATTTGTTAACCCGTTTTTGACGTCGATGACCAATGTGTTAACCACCATGGCTCAGATCGAATCCAAGCCAGGGAAACCAACAGTCAAGAAAACGTCGACTGCATCGGGTGCGGTGACGGGCATTATTGGTATGGCTGGGGAACAGCTTAAAGGCTCATTTGCGGTTTCATTTTCTGAGCCCGTGATCTTCGCTATTACAAAGCGGATGCTCGGTGAGGAGGTCTCCAGTGTGAATGAAACCGTGATTGATATGGTCGGCGAACTGACGAACATGGCGACGGGCGGAGCGAAAGCGTTGTTAGCGGAACAAGGATTTGAGTTCGACATGGCTGTGCCTGTTATGATCAGCGGTAAAGACCATCGGATTGAACATTCCTCCAATGGGCCCACCATCGTCTTACCTTTTAACACCGAATACGGTGACTTTTTTATCGAAGTAAGTTTTATTCCTGCCGCTTGATCAGACTGTTCATCCCTGCGATATGCCACACTGATTATATCTCCTGATGAAAAGTGTGGCCGGTATGCCCCCGTTCCCAGTTGCGTTAAGATAACGTTGATTCGAACAATCGTACTTGAAGGTACGTAGAGAACTCCATGAAGCGTAAATATATACCAGACCTGCGCAAACAGACGGCTCAGTGTGAAGCCAACTATATGCGCCTGATGAAGTTAATGCCTGATATGGATGAGGTTGACGAGCGTTGTTTTTACGTGAGCTGGCCTGAGCATCAGGCACGTCTGCGTCTGGAAGTAGAAGAGCGCTTTACCTACACCACGACGCTGCGTGTGTCACAGCAGCATGATCACGATTCACCTTGGTTGGATGCTCCGGTATTGGTGGTGCGGCTATACCATGACGCCACAACGGCAGAGGTTGTTTGTCTGCGCCGTAGCCAGCTTTCGGGTGTATACCGTTATCCAAATCAACAGATGTATCAGCCCGATGAGAAGGTTCAACTCAACCAATATCTTGGGGAGTGGCTCACCCATTGCCTGAGTCATGGGCATGTTATGGAACCCGTCTTCATCGGTTAGCTCAGTAAGGCGCTTCATTCGTGCAAAAAATACTTCAGGTTACCGATATACACCTGCAGGCAGATCCCGCAGAAAAACTTCAAGGTGCTGTGATTGAACAGCGCTGGCATCGCGTGTTGGCACATATCCAGGCTCATCATCTTGATGCAGACTTGCTCATGCTGACGGGAGATCTTGTCCATCACTCAGGGCCTGTGGCCTATCAGCGATTAACACGGGATATCGATGCATTGGGATTGCCTGCTGTTTGGATTCCCGGTAATCATGACAACGTTGAAGAGATGAGCCGATACGGTTCTGTCGCACTCAATCGCGATACCGTTGATCTGGGCGGTTGGCGAGTGGTGCTTCTGAATTCTACGGCAGCGCCCGATGGCCGGGGGAGCGGCAGCTTAAGCTCGAGCGAGATACAGCGTTTGCGTAACGAGCTTGATACGCAGGAAGATACGCATCTTTTGTTGGTGTTGCATCACAATCCTCTCGCTCTGGGGAGCGTCTGGCAGGATGCGATTGCCTTGAAGAATGCGGACAAATTCTGGCCGCTCTTGGAAAATAGCACGCATGTTCGCGGTATTATTTTTGGGCATGTCCATCAACAATGGACGCTGAACCATAAAGGCATAGCACTCTTTTCTTCTCCCGCTGTTGCGCCGCAATACAAAGCGGGGTGTTCTGGCGTGACGTTAGAAGATGACCCGGCCCTAACAGGCCCGGCCTACCGGGTTTATCATCTGCGACCCGACGGTGATATCACGGCGGAAACCGTTCGCCCGGTTGACTCAGTTGCACCCTGAGAGTGTGTCGGGTAACGTCTCTCAGTTCTTGGCACTGTAAAAAATACACTTCTGGCCGATAAGACAAGTATTCTAGGGTTGAGGACAATTGATGCAGAGACCTCTGTTTATCTATGTACATGGTTTTAACAGTTCACCCGCGTCGATAAAAGCGCAACTGTTTGGCCGATACCTGAGTGAATATCAGGTAGACGCCGACTATGAAGTGCCGGAGCTCTCACACTGGCCTGCGCAGGCGATCTCACAGCTTGAAAACATTGTTACAGCGCATACAGACCGCACCGTACTGCTGATTGGTAGCTCATTGGGTGGTTTTTATAGCACCCATCTGACCGAGCGATACGATAACCTGCGTACGGTATTGGTCAATCCGGCTGTGCGCCCTTATGCGCTGCTGGAAACCTGGTTGGGTGACAACGAAAACCTCTACACCCATGAGAAGTACCTGTTGACGCGTGATCATCTTCAGCAGCTGTTGGATATCAACTGTGAAACGATAAAAGACCCTTCCCGCTACTTGTTGCTGACACAAACAGCAGATGAAACACTGGATTACCGTGAGGCTGTGGATAAATATCCGCACTCGCCGCAATTTGTTCAGCCCGGTGGCAGTCATGGATTTGACCAGTTTGAGAACCTGATCCCCGCAATTTTAGCGTTCAGCGAAGGGCGTGTTGTGTTACCGCCCGCTGATCCACTCTGTTAGTCGTCACGGTCGTTAAGGATTTAATAGATGACGAATGAATATACAGCTGATGCGATTGAAGTCCTCAGCGGACTGGACCCGGTAAAACGCCGTCCAGGCATGTACACCGAAACTGACCGCCCAAACCATCTGGCGCAGGAAGTGATCGATAACTCGGTGGATGAAGCACTGGCAGGCCATGCCAAGCAGATCGATGTTATTTTGCATAAAGACCACTCCGTATCTGTCAGCGATGACGGCCGTGGTATGCCTGTGGATATCCACCCCGAGCAAGGGGTGAGTGGTGTCGAACTGATCCTCTGTAAGTTGCATGCCGGGGGTAAGTTTAACAACGATAACTACAAATACTCCGGCGGTTTGCACGGGGTGGGTGTATCGGTTGTGAATGCACTCTCCAAGCTCTTGGAGGTGATCGTTAAACGTGACGGTAACGTCTACCGTATTGGCTTCGCGGATGGGGATAAAGTTTCTGATCTGGAAGTGGTTGATACTTGCGGTAAACGAAACACCGGTACGACGGTGCGTTTCTCTCCTAATCCTAAGTATTTTGATTCTCCCAAATTCAGTGTGACCCGCCTGAAACACATGCTGCGAGCGAAAGCGGTTTTGTGTCCGGGGCTGAAAATGACGTTCACCAACTTGACGGGAGCGGAGAAAGAAAAGGATGAGTGGCTTTATGAGGATGGCCTGACCGCTTATCTTCAGGGCGCAACTCAGGTTTTTGAAACGTTGCCTGCCGCACCGTTCTCGGGTTCTTTGCAAGGTGAAGAGGACGCCGTTGAGTGGGCGGTACAATGGCTGCCGGAAGGTGGCGAGCTGGTGTGTGAAAGTTACGTCAACCTGATCCCGACTGCGCAGGGGGGAACCCATGTGAACGGCATGCGTTCCGGTTTGCTGGAAGCGATGCGTGAGTTCTGTGAGTTCCGCAACCTGTTACCGCGCGGGGTTAAGCTCACGGCGGATGATATCTGGGATAAGTGTGCCTATGTGCTGTCCACTAAAATGCGTGATCCTCAATTTGCGGGGCAGACAAAAGAACGCCTCTCCTCCCGACATGTCGCTGGCTTTATCACCGGAGCGTTAAAAGACGCATTCTCCCTCTGGCTCAATCGCCATGTAGAAGAGGGTGAAAAGTTGGCGGAGATGGTGATCTCTAACGCCCAGCGTCGACAGCGTTCTAACAAAAAAGTTATACGTAAAAAAGTCACTCAGGGGCCCGCACTGCCGGGCAAGCTGGCGGATTGCTCGGGTGGTGACGCCATGCAGTCGGAGCTCTTTCTGGTCGAGGGTGATTCGGCGGGTGGTTCGGCGAAACAGGCACGTGAACGTGAGTTTCAGGCGATTTTGCCGCTACGCGGTAAAATTCTGAATACCTGGGAGGTGGAGTCACCGGATACGATGGGGTCGCAGGAGATTCATGATATCTCTGTCGCCATTGGGGTTGATCCGGGCTCTGATAACCTCGACGGTCTGCGTTACGGAAAAATTTGTATCCTTGCGGATGCTGACTCTGACGGTTTGCATATCGCAACGCTACTCTGTGCTTTGTTTGTCCGTCACTTCCGTTCGCTGGTGGCGGAGGGACATGTGTATGTGGCGATGCCGCCGTTGTATCGTATCGATGTTGCCAAAGAGGTGTATTACGCTCTGGATGACAATGAGCGTGACAGCATCATCGAACGTATCCGCTCTGAACGCAAAAATGCAAAAGTTGGGGTGCAGCGTTTCAAGGGACTGGGTGAGATGAACCCGCCTCAGCTGCGTGAAACCACCATGGCACCCGATACCCGCCGTCTGGTCCAGCTGATGGTAGAGCCGGGTGATGGTACCAATGAAACGATGGATATGCTGTTAGCTAAAAAACGCTCCAGTGACCGCAAAGGGTGGCTGGAGTCCAAAGGTAACCTTGCAGAGGTCTGACAGCATGAAATCAGCACAGGGATTTACGATTGTTGAACTGGTCGTAGTGATCGCGCTATTGGGTATTTTAGCGGCGGTGGCGCTGCCTCGTTTTGTCGATGTTGGTGATAACGCGCGGGAATCTGTGTTGGAACATCTTGAAGGTAAACTGCACTCAATTGCGAATCTGGTGCATGCCGAGGCGGTACTGCGTAGTGTGCAAAATCAGGCCCGTAATGATGAGGATGTTGTCATCGACGGCTTGGTTGTGGAGCTTAAATATGGGTACCCCGAAGCGCGTGTCAGTACGGCGGGACATGCCGATATCGTGGATCTGCTCGGGTTGGCGCCTTCTGCAGGCTTAACTGTTGATACCAGCGTGAACAATCGGGTGCGCATCGGTTATGACAATAGTGACAATGGATGCTATGTGCAGTATCAGGAAGCTGATCCTGATGCTGGCAGCCCTAATCCCTATATCGTGAGCCGAGCAAATGCCGGTTGTAACTGATGCCAAAAAGAACAAGCAGGTGGCAGTGTTTACTGCCGGATGTCATAAGAATTAAGGAATCCTGATGAGCGTAGAAACCACGTTTACCGAAGGTGGTGAGCGCATTGCGCTGAGAGACTTTACCGAAAAGGCGTATCTGGATTACTCCATGTACGTCATCCTCGACCGCGCTCTGCCGCATATTGGTGACGGCATGAAGCCGGTGCAGCGTCGAATTGTGTATGCGATGTCGGAGCTGGGCTTGAGTGCTGCCTCCAAACACAAAAAGTCGGCCCGTACTGTGGGTGACGTACTGGGTAAGTTTCATCCCCACGGTGATTCGGCCTGTTACGAAGCGATGGTGCTGATGGCGCAGCCGTTCAGTTATCGTTATCCGCTGGTCGACGGTCAGGGAAACTGGGGTTCTCAGGATGACCCTAAATCTTTTGCCGCCATGCGTTATACCGAATCGCGCCTGGCAGCCTACTCGCAAGTCTTATTGAAAGAAGTTGCTCAGGGTACAGTTGACTGGATTCCAAATTTTGATGGCACGCTGAATGAGCCGGAAGTATTACCCGCACGTTTGCCGAACGTATTACTGAACGGTGGTACGGGTATTGCGGTGGGCATGGCCACGGATATACCGCCGCATAACCTGCGGGAAGTGGGTGGCGCCTGTATTCACCTGTTGGAGAATCCTACTGCCACATTGGATGACCTCTGCCAGATGGTGCCTGGGCCGGATATGCCAACCTCTGCTGAGATTATTACTCCGCGTCATGAGTTGCGAAAGCTCTATGAAAGCGGACGCGGGTCGGTGCGGATGCGAGCGGTATACGAAAAAGAGCAAGGTGAGATTGTTGTCACCGCGTTGCCGTACCAGACATCTGGCGCAAAAGTGCTGGAGCAGATCGCCCAGCAGATGCAGCAGAAAAAGTTGCCGATGGTCAGTGATCTGCGAGATGAATCTGATCACGAAAGTCCAACGCGCCTGGTGATCGTACCACGCTCTAATCGGGTGGATATTGAGCAGCTGATGGCGCATCTGTTCGCATCGACGGATCTGGAGCGTTCTTACCGTGTGAATCTCAATATGATTGGGGTTGATGGTAAACCTCAGGTGAAAAACCTGCATCAGATTCTGGGTGAATGGCTTGGCTGGCGGACCAGCGTGGTAACACGCCGTTTACAGCACCGGTTAGAAAAAGTGCTGGACCGTTTGCATATCCTCGAAGGTTTGATGGTGGCGTTCCTCAATATTGATGAGGTGATTGCGATCATTCGTCATGAGGACGATCCGAAACAGGAGTTGATGGATCGTTTTAAGCTGAGCGACATCCAGGCTAACGCTATTCTTGACCTGAAACTGCGTCACCTTGCTAAGCTGGAAGAGTTTAAGATCAAAGGTGAGCAGGAAGAACTGGATGAAGAGCGCAAGTATCTGGAAGCGACGTTAGGCTCAGACAGTTTGATGCGTAAACTGATCAAAGAAGAGATCAGCGAAGCGATTGAACAGTTTGGTGATGAACGTCGTTCTCCTATCGTTGAGCGCGGCGAAGCCCAGGCATTCAGTGAAAAAGATCTGCTGACGGCAGATCCAGTTACCGTGGTGATCTCTAAGCAGGGTTGGGTACGGGCGGCGAAGGGGCATGATGTTGATGCACACGGACTGAATTACAAGTCGGGGGATGCGTTCAAGCTCGCCTGTCGTAGCAGGACGAATCAGCCTACACTCCTGATCGATTCTACCGGTCGCAGTTATACGGTTGATACACATACATTGCCGTCAGCCCGCGGGCAGGGAGAACCCGTGACGGGGCGTATTACCCTGCCAAAAGGTGCGACGATCGATGCCGCTGTTGCAGGAAAAGATACTGACCGGGTATTGCTGGCCAGTGATGCGGGATACGGTTTTGTCGCTAAATTGGCGGATATGACCAGCAAAACTAAAAACGGCAAGGCGGTTCTGACGCTGCCCAAAAATGCCAAGGTGTTAACGCCGCAGCATCTGGAAACTACAGAGAATAAGCTGCTGGCTGCGGTGACCAATGAGGGTCGTATGTTGGTCTTCCCAGTCGCTGATCTGCCTGAGTTAGCGCGGGGTAAAGGGAATAAAATTATCAATATCCCATCTGCTCGCTCGGCTGCGGGGGAGGAGGTGCTGGTGGCATTAACGGTACTGGGGGCTGACGATATGCTGGTTGTGCATTCTGGACGACAGCATCACAAGCTAAAGGCTGCGGATCTGGAACACTACCGAGGTGAGCGTGGTCGTCGGGGCAATAAATTGCCTCGTGGCTATCAGCGCGTGGACCGACTTGAAGTGATCGGCGCCGAATAAAAGATTAAACCTATCGCGGGCAGGTTGAATCCTGCTCGTTTTCGACTAGGCTGGATTACTCTGATGCATCTAACGATATAGTCACCGGGTATAAGGTACATTCGTGTATCTGGCCAAAAAACAGGGATATCAGGACAGCTCCAATGGATGGGCGTTTACTTAATCTGCGTTATAAACGGCGTACAGCCGCGCTGGCAACAATTCTGGCTATCTCCGTCCTGATGTTTGGTGGCGCACTTCTCTACAATCTCGTACAG
>NZ_JBFGYC010000141.1:0-7864 GCF_041587635.1 Pontibacterium sp.
GATTTTGCACAGGGTTACTTCTTTTCCCAACCATTAAACGCCAATGAATTTGAACAGTTTGTAGGTTCCTTTCATGACCGCCAGATCGCGATAGAATACGAGGCTTTGGATTCGTGAGGCTGATCAGGGGACTACTCAAAGTATGTTTTTGGTACTGCCCAAATACAGAGGGAGGCTGATGCGGGGAGTGGCTATTTGACATCACATGCATGGTCGTCGATCAGCTGTTTGACGGTCTTCAGTGCTGATTCCAGCGTTTCAAGATCAACTGATCCCAGCGCCAGACGTATCGCATGAGGTATATGCTCCGTGGTGGCAAACGGTTCTGCGGTTGAGACGGAGATCTTAGCGCGCATCAGCGCCATGACGAGTTGGTCTGCCCGGACCTCTTCTGGCAGCGGAAGCCAGAGGAAATAGGATGCAGGATGA
The DNA here is from genome assembly GCF_041587635.1 of Pontibacterium sp. NCBI lineage: Bacteria > Pseudomonadati > Pseudomonadota > Gammaproteobacteria > Oceanospirillales > Oceanospirillaceae > Pontibacterium > Pontibacterium sp. Next base: position 430 of record NZ_JBFGYC010000141.1, read on the forward strand.
CTGACAAATTCCAGCCCGTCGAGAATCTCTCTGGCCATCGATTGCCTGATCATGGCGTCCTGACGTTTTTCTGCCTCTAAACGCATGACTGTCCCGTCTTCAATCCAGCCGCAGGCCATGGCAGTCATCAGGCCGGGTGTGTTCCACGTGGTTGCTCGGATCGTGCGCTCAATCAGTGGAACCCAGTGTGTCGGAGCTGCAACAAACCCCACCCGCAGTCCGGTCGCGATGCTCTTGGATAACCCGGATACGTAGACGGTAATATCGGGTGCCAATGCTGCAATCGGAGCCGGTGGGTTTTCTGCATGAAAGGCATAAGCGGCGTCTTCGATGATCAGCAATTCGTATCTGCGCGCGATTGAGATCAGTCTCTCGCGTTGCGCCAAATCCATCACCCAGCCCATCGGGTTATGCAACGTGGGCATGGTGTACACCGCCCGCACACGCCGTTGCTGACATAGCTGCTCTAGTGCATCCAGATCAGGGCCTTGAGCTGACAGCGCAATCGGGGCCAGTTCCAAGCGATGAACCTCGGCCAGAACCTTAAAACCCGGATAGATCAGCGCATCGGCTGCAACCACATCACCGGGATTGAGCAGCGCCATCACGGTGGTGGCCAGTCCGTGCTGCGCGCCGCCGACGATGAGAATCTGATCTGCGTCGACACTCAGCCCCCGGCTTTTCAAGTGATCTGCGACGATGGCTCGCTCATGTTTGCGACCCGCATGAGGCTGGTAATGCAGCAACGCTTCCAGATCGCCTGCGGAGGCAAGCTGTCGCAGCGCACCGCGCAATAGGTCTGTTTGGCCGGGTATAGAGGGAGAGTTGAAATTAAGATCGATCATCCCCTCTGCCATCGCAGGTTGGTCGATGCCATGAGCGGGGGAAAGGGCGGTTTCTCTGACAAAGGTACCACGGCCCGCTTCGCCGCTCACCAACCCCATACTCTCCAACTCGGTATATACGCGTGATGCGGTGACCAGCGCGATCCCGTGCTCAGCGGCCAGTTTACGATGGGTGGGAAGTTGCGTGCCGGGTGGCAGGCGGCCTGATCGGATATCAGTCGCGAACGTATCTACCAAGTGTTTATAGCGGGCGCGGGCCATGTGGATTGTATCCATGACAATAATTTTATTGTCATGATTCTGGGGAATAGAATGCGGTGAATCAACCCTATTTCACGAGGTAAGTGTGCCATGCATATCGCGATTCTGACTTTTGACGGCTTTAATGAACTGGATTCTCTCATTGCACTGGGCATCCTGAACCGCATCAAAAAACCGGATTGGCGTGTGTCTATCGCCAGCCCCACACCGCAGGTTCAATCGATGAACGGCGTAACGCTTGAGCGCCAGATCTCGCTGAGTGAAGCCAATCATGCAGATGCCGTGATTATTGGCAGCGGTATGAAAACGCGGGATGTGGTGGCTGACGAATCGTTGATGGCTCAGCTCAACCTTGATCCCTCCCGGCAGCTGCTCGGTGCGCAATGTTCTGGCACGCTGCTATTAGCCAAGCTAGGGCTGCTCAACGACGTACCTGCCTGCACCGACCTGACAACCAAACCCTGGGTTCAGGAAGCCGGGGTTGAGGTGTTAAATCAGGCGTTCTTTGCAAACGGTAATGTCGCCACTGCCGGTGGCTGTCTTGCGTCTCAGTATCTGGCGGTCTGGATGATTGCACGGTTGGAAGGTGTTGAGGCTGCGAAAGAGGCGATGCATTATGTAGCGCCGGTGGGAGAGAAAGAGGATTACGTTGCACGAGCGATGAAACACATTTCGCCGTATTTGTTGGACGCGTCGTCTTGAATTACGGACGCTTAGTGTTTGATTCATTTCTGCTACACATACTGTAGGGCAGCTTCGTCGTCATCGTAGGTGATTAAGCTGCCGGCACCCTGAAGGGGTGCCCTACAAGTCCGTTCTAGATCGTTCTACTACCTCCAACCACTTTGCGTGCCTAATACAATTAACCAGGTAGCAATAGAGTGATGAGCTAACTGTAGGGCAGCTTCGTCGTCATCGTAGGTGATTGAGCTGCTGGCACCCTGAAGGGATGCCCTACAATGCCACTCTGGATTGTTTTAGCGTCTCCAACCTCTCTGCGCATTTTCATCAAAGCTGCCTGACACGATCAACAGGATAGCGACCGTACAAAAACCGGCAAAGAGATACAGTCGAATGTTGGTATCGAACTCTGACGGCAGCCCAAAGAACACGACAAACGCCAATAACACTGCGCCGATCAAGCCTGTACTCGTCTCCTCTGCCTGGTCACACAGGAAGGCAATCATGCCGATCAGAATAATGATTAATGTGATCAGGAGGTAGTACGCTGCGGAGGGATTTAGCCATGCTCTATGTTGTGACCAGAATTCGACGACCTCATTCCAAACGCCATCCAAGCCCACCAGTGCACTAACCAGCAGAATCAACTTGAATAGTAATAACAGCACAATACTGGTCTTCAAATAGATCGAGCAGAATCCATTGATGCTGCGGTCGAGGATGTTGGCATAGCGCTGATTGTGTCCACCAATGATGACCATCATCAATCCGACAGATCCTGTGACAAAGCAAAATGTGCTTGATGACAGGATTTGCAGCAACAGCTCGAACAACAGTGGGTAATTGTGGCGGATCAACTGTACAAAAAGAACAAGCGGGTTCTGATCCATTACCGGTATATCTCCAGCGTCATTATGCTCAGTCTGAATACCTCATCGTTGAAAACCAAAAGCGCCTATCAACGTGAATAACATACATGTGCGATATATTGTACAACTAGAGCATCTGCTCTAGACTTGTTCAATATTATGCACAGGTATTAATGAGAGAAACATATGCGAATCGTATCCTTTACCGAAGCGCGGAACGGGCTGAAGTCAGTGTTGGATAATGTAGCAAACGATGCGGACTGTACCGTCATCACCCGCAGGGATGCAGATGACGCAGTGGTGATGTCTTTGGATTACTACAACAGCTTGATGGAAACGGTGCATCTGCTGAAATCACCGGCCAATGCTGCCCACCTTAACCGTTCCATTGAACAATACAAAAATGCTCAGATTACGGAGAGAGAGCTTATAGATGAGTAGGCTTCTGGCATGGACGGACGAAGCCTGGGAAAGCTACCTGTATTGGCAAACTCAGGACAAGAAGACGCTAAAGCGTATTAATAGATTGATTCAAGACACTCACCGATCCCCATTCGACGGGATTGGTAAACCAGAAGCGCTTAAGGAAAATCTAACGGGTTTCTGGTCCCGCCGCATCGATGATACCCACCGTCTGGTGTACGCGGTAGATGACAGGTACATCACGGTTATTTCCTGTCGGTATCATTATTAAGTTTGAAAGCGGCGAGGAAATGTTGGCGAAGGGTAGCTCGCTACGTAGCAGGATAAGGATGCAATGCGCGATGCGATTGCACCCGATGTGCTGAAAACTCAGCTTTTCACCCGCGTTATGATATGAGTGGCGGGATAAGAGGTTACCTCAGATAAATATCTCTTCACCCCGGTGATCAATAAACAGTTTGGCTCTCTTATGCGTGAGCTGCACACAGGTCTCTTCGGCCGTCACCGTATCGACAAGGGAGAAACTGCGTGTTTGATCTTTTTTCGTGATACTGCCACGTAATCGATAGCGATTACCATCCTGTTCTGGCGTGGCTGTGATCGTAAAGCCCTTGTAGCGAACAGCGCCTTCCGGCAAGGGAGCGAAAAGAGATTTCAGGGTGGTGAATAAGCCCATGGCTAGACTCCTCATTTTTTTTGATTTCATACTAGAAGCCGCAATAGGCTGAAGGGAAGGGGAGCACTACCAAAGCAGGTTGGTTTTTGACCAATTGGGTACTTAGGTCCTATTAGGATTGGCTTGGGTTGTCATGAAGGCTTCAGACAGGGGGCGTATGAAGCTAGAGTGGAGAACATCAAACAGGCTCCGGCCCCATGTATTCGCCCCCAATGCATCACTCTGTGTTTTGTATACCCATCAGATGCTGTGTAAGTGCACGTGCTGAGATTTCTTTGCACCCGGTTACGTTCTGTCCGGCCCATAAAGGTGAAAAATCACTATTGCCCTGGCTCTCCGCTTTAGAGCGCAATGGTGCTACGGCTGCGGTCGCCAATGGGAATTTTGGAGCGTAATCGCTTATCGGGCCTTGTTCTCGCATTAAACGATTCACGATGCCACGTGCCGGGCGCCCAGAATAGACATTGGTTAATGCGGTCAGCCGTGCGTCATCACTTTTCAGTGCGTCCCGATGTAACTTGCTGGTCTTCGCTTCCGGGCACAGCATATAGGCCGTACCGATTTGTACGCCAGAGGCGCCCAGTGCCATCGCGGCTTTAATTCCATGTGCATCCGCAATCCCGCCAGCTGCGATAACAGGTATCTTAACGGCGTTTACGATTTGCGGCAGCAGCGTAAATGTTCCCATTTGCGTATTCAGGTCGTCCGTCAGAAACATCCCCCGGTGGCCACCTGCCTCTACGCCTTGGGCAATGATCGCATCCACACCCTGTGCTTCGAGCCAGATAGCCTCCTCTACCGTTGTCGCCGAGGAGATGATTTTTGCGCCACTGGAGCGGACCTTGTCGAGTAAGTCCGAGGATGGCAAACCAAAATGAAAGCTCACTACCGCGGGTTTGAATTCGCAGACAATCTCAGCCGTTTCCCGATCGAATGGCTTCCGCGAGGGTCCAGAAGTGATTGAATCGGCATCAACACTGAGCTCACCGTAGTAACCGCTGAGTTTCCCTTTCCATGTGATGGCCTCCACTTCATTTACTGCCGGTGGAGTGTGGCAAAAGAAGTTCACATTAAAGGGCTGGGTTGTATGCGCTTTGATATGCCTTAATTCGCTCCGTAGGGTGTCAGTATCAAGCATTGCACACGGCAGAGAACCTAAGCCTCCTGCGTTTGATACAGCGATGGTCAGCGCACTGTCTTGTACACCTGCCATCGGTGCTTGAATGATGGGATATTCGATATCAAATAGCGCTTGTATGGTCATCACGTTTAAACCTTAGTGTTGAGTGGTTCATGAGCTTTCTGGCCGTGCTTTATCTTCACGTCACTGAAAAGCCATGCTGTTGTTACGGCTAATAGACCGGCGGAAATGGCATGTGCCCAGTCCAGTGCATCCCAGCCCATGAACTTATTCTCGCCAATCATCCAAATCAATACAGGGCCTGCTATTTGTCCAACGGCAAAGCCTGCGGTCATTCTTGAAAGCAGTTTGGTGGGGTTATCCGGCATCTGTTCTCTAGCAAGCTGTAAACCGGCCATTGTCGCCACCATGAATGTACCGCCAACCAGGATAGCAGCGATGGCCAGCGCCCAGAGTTCTGTATGAAATAAAAGCAATAACGGAGCTAGGGCCATAATACCTTGCGCACTGGCCCATACGGCTCTGCGCGACCATGACGCCAAACAGATCGCTGCGGCTAAGACTGATAAGCCTGCGGCCAGACCAAAAAGAGGCCAGGTGAGTCCAAAAATTAAAGGATCAGGCACGAGCTGTTTAGCCAATGTGGGTAGATACGTAGCCGGGATAATGTACCCGAACCCCATTACGCCGTAGCAAACAATTAAAGCAGTGTGTCCCTTTAAAGACGTTGCTTGCGCCTTGGGCAGGGTACTTGCCACCACTCGTGATTGAGAGGAGGAATAGGCTGGCATGCTGCGCTGGACAAAGATCGCTCCGACGAGAGCAATAAAACCGAGTTCTACCCAGATGGCCTGCGCCGTTTGATAGCCCCCAAGCCAGGCAATTGTGCCCGCTATGGCAATGCCGCAACCAACCCCGGTGTAGATTCGTCCACTTTGAGAAAGCGTTTTCATCTGTTCAAGCAACTGAAGGCAACAGCTACTCGCGCACACCAGAACCCACGCGCTACATGTGCCCGCGGCAAACCGAAGCAGTAACCCATACAGGTGAACATCGTGCGTTGCCCATGCTGCACCGAATGTGACTAAGGCGACCCCCAGCAGGCCAAGGTGCAGTCCCCGTTGTGGGTTTGCGCTAAACCATGAGGCTGTCAGAGCACCCACAAGATACCCTACATAATTTGCAGCCGCCCACTCCGTCCCGGAAACGGTATCAATCGTGCCGTCCCTCAGCATAAGAGGCATCAATGGCGTGAAGGCAAACCGACCAATCCCCATCGCAATCGCGAGCGCAACGATACCCGCGATGACAATCTGGCGTGCATGCTTCGTATGATCGGGTTGTGTGGGGATAGTGGCATTCATGGAAGCCATTATGACGACCACATGATATGCTCGAATAGTGAATTATTAGAGCGGACCATTCACAAAATGAGAAAGTTAAGCCTTGATGATCTCCATATCTTTCGTTGCGTCGCCCTTGAAGGGGGGATTCTACGCGCGGCCAATAAGCTCAATCGAGTGCCTTCCAACGTCACCAAGCGCATCAAACAGTTTGAGGAGCGGCTTGGCGTCAAACTATTAAGCCGGCAGGGGCGCGGAATCGTACTCACGGATGAGGGCCGCACATTGCTTGGGCATGCTGAACGCCTGCTTCGAATGGCGGACGAGATAGAACAGGAAGTCTGCAATGGTGTTGTTCGCGGCGTGCTTCGCCTCGGATCACTTGAAAGTGCTGCCAGCGTGAAACTGCCCCCGTTTCTTTCCCGGTACCATAAAGGGTACCCGGAAACGACAATCGAGCTTCAAACCGGCACGACCGGTGCATTGCTGCGTTTGGTGGACAGTTACGAAATCGAGGCTGCTTTTGTCTCAGAGCCTTTTGAGCAGGGAAACCTATCGTCAATCAAAGTCTTTGAGGAAGAGCTTGTCCTAATTACGCCGCAAGGTACGCCTGCCATTCACAGCGCTGCGGACCTTGGCAAGCATACGGTTGTGGCCTTTCCTCATGGCTGTTCTTATCGTCGTCGCCTGATTGAATGGCTATCCGAGGCGGGCGTATCCCCTGAACGCTTCCTGGATTTGGGGTCTTATCACGCCATCGTTGCCTGTGTCACTGCGGGTACCGGGGTTGCCATCGTGCCAACGGGGGTGCTTGATAATGCAGTATCAGGGAGTCTGGTGGAACGTAACGCACTGCCGAAACAACTCAAAGTGAATCACACACATTTAGTCTGGCAGGGTGAGCAAAGTCCCCAGCTAAAAGCCTTGATAGATCTGTTGCCTGTTTTACGTTGAACCACCTGAGCCTATACATATGATGGTCACGAGTGCTTCTGACATGGACGGCTGAGGCTTGTATGTGATTGTATTGGAGATACATCAACAACGTACTCTGATCTCATTTATTCGCTTAGCCAATGGAAGCCCTTACGATGTCTAAAACCGCTGTTATTACTGGTGCCAATCGAGGTATTGGACTGTCTTTTTGTCGACTGTATAAAGCCAGAGGTTACCGTGTGTATGCGGCGTGCCGAACC
>NZ_JBFGYC010000142.1:0-7827 GCF_041587635.1 Pontibacterium sp.
GATAGATCACTACATCGGGCGGCATACAGCCATAACTGTCTTCCCCTTGACCATGTTGTTCTCGAACGGCCTGCGACAGATGGATACGATCACCAAACAGAGGGGCCAGGTCGTTAACCAAAACCTGCAAGTCAGACTGAAGAAAAGGCCGTTTTACGCGACTCATAAGCACCTCCCGTGCTTCGCTTATTCTTATTCTTTTCCTGCATACTACCCCAGTATGCTTCTAAGACGCAGCATCCAGATCAACGTAAAACCCAGACAAGGGTCTTCGGGTTTCTGAATCGCCCTCAGAATACCGGCGATTCCTCCGCCACCCTATTTAACAACTTATCGCCTGTCATCGGTTTACCCAGCAAATAGCCTTGCGCAAAGTCACACCCCTTATACCTCAGCATCTCCAGGTTTTCGGTGGTTTCCACGCCTTCACCAATCAATTGCAGATCAAGATTTTTTGCCAGATTTACGATCGTATCCACCAACATGCGGGATGACTTATTCTCATTAACTTGTTGTACGAAGGAGCGGTCAATCTTGATAAAGTCGATGGGCAACTGCGTCAGGTAACTCAGAGACGAGTAGCCGGTCCCAAAATCATCAATCGCAATGGTCGCACCACTATTTTTCAGTTTGTTCAGTACACATAATGCTTTGTCCGGCCCATCGATCAACATCCGTTCGGTTATCTCAATGGTGAGATCGATCCGTGATGCAACATCCATTGCCAAATTCAGCCAACTTTTCATAGCAGACTCTGTAGAAGAAAATACCCGAGGGGATACATTCACCGACAGCGCAATCCGCCGCCCGGTAATCTGCTCCAAGCGATAGATAAAATCGCCCGCCTCGGCCAGAACAAAACGATCGATCTCATTAACCAAACTGGTCTCTTCCGCCAAAGCAATAAACTCTGATGGCGGAATTTCACAACCGTCAGTATCACGCCAGCGCACCAGAGCCTCACACTTGGTGGTTTCCCCGGACCTAAGATCAATGATGGGTTGGTATACAACATACAGCTGTTTGTCGGCGATCGCCTGCTGCAGACGGGTGTAGAGCTTATGACGATTCTCTGAGCGCTCCTGCATGGCATGCGTGAAGTACTGGCAACCGTTACGCCCGTTGCGCTTGACCTCGTACATTGCGTAGTCAGCTTTCGATATCAGATCGTCTGCTTCGACGCCATCGTCGGGGAATACAGAAATTCCAATACTGGCACCACAATAGATCTGGCGATCCATAATTGCGTACGGTTTTCGTATCTCGGAAAGAAGTTTCTCTGCGACATCAATAGGCGCATATTCATTGGTGATCTGGCGCAACACAACGGTAAACTCATCACCGCTTATACGGGCCACGAAGTCGGATTCCCGCAAACTATTGCGAATTCGCTGAGCGACACTTTGCAGTAATTTGTCACCTGCAACATGACCGTAGTTGTCATTCACTGGCTTAAATTTGTCCAGATCAATAAACAATACGGCAAGCTGGGTATTGGTACGCTGGGCCGCAGCTACCGACCATCTCAGGTTTTCGTAAAAGTAGGAACGGTTGGGTAACCCGGTTAGCAGGTCATAGTTCGCCTGCCGTTCTACCACCTCACTGAACTTCTTACGCTCGGTAATATCCTGCACCGCACCGGTGACTTCATACTGCCCGCTATCTCGCAGCTGTGCGTTTCCGATCCAACGAATCCAGCGGTGCTCTGTGCCGGTAATATTAAGGCTAAGTTCGATATCGAAGGATTGTCCCTGCTCCATCGCATCCAGCAACGCCAACCTCAATTTGTTGGCCTGATGCTCATCAAACAATCCAAGGACACTTTCCATACTCCAGCCGTGCTCGCGCTCGGAGATGCCCAAAATACTGGATGCGTGGCTACTCCAGTGCAATTGAGACGCACCCGCCGGAATCTTCCAGCCGTTGATATGCGCCACTTTACTCATCTCACGTAGCAAGCCTTCGTTATCGTGAATCTTTTGCTCGAACAACCGCTGAGCATCGATCTGTCGTCGCTGCCACAATAGGAACAGAAACAGTAGAAATGCCAACGATGCAGCAAAACCACGTAACCACACGACTCCTTGGCGATTGTAATTCCAGCCCTCTTTCGGACGCGCAGAAAATTGCCAGGTTCCATCACCGACACGAATCGTTGATTTCAGTGAGCGAGGATCATCAAACAATGAACTGTCACCATAGAACGTCTCACCGTTGCGGCCTAAGCCATCACGTCCACGAATAGCAATATCGACAGAAATATCCGGCTCAAACAGCCCCGCTTTTCGGTACAGGTCGTTGGCCAAGAACGGTGCTGACAGAATGCCCCAGAAATACTCTTCTCCAAATTCATCAACCGACTTCACACCGGCGCGCGCGACAAAGGCCATCCCCCCTTGAACTAGATCAATCGGGCCGGCAACCGCCAAACGGCCATTATTGCGCACGCGCATCACAACATCTAATTGGTCTGCCTTGGTCCGATAATCAAGCCCAAGCGCCCGCTTATTTCCCTTTAGCGGATAAACCAACTCGATGACCATATCAGGCGCAGCGGCCAGATTGATCAACAAGGGCTCCTGACGAAAGATCGCTTCGCTATACCGATTGAACTGCATTTGATCAATGTCGGGATTGACGGCGACATGCGCCGACATACCACTGACATATGCCAAATTACGGTTCACGATGCCTGACATATTCGCAGCAACTGCATTCAGCTGCTGCAGCACGTCTACTTCCAGGTCTTTGAAATGATCCCGCTCCAACTGTGCCTCGACACTCTGCTCAGCCACATAGATCACCCCCAGAGCCAAAAGATAGAGCAGCCAGACATACTTAAGACGTCGCCCATAGTAGAAGCTGCATAGCAGCAACAGACCAAGGCCGATCAACACTAGTGTTTGTGTACTGCTGACATCCAGCTCATCGGCGCTATTGATATCGAATATAAGGTCATCAACATCCATATCTTTCTTGATCATTCCTATAGCGCGCAGGTTGCTGATCATTCGCTCCCAACGCAGGCTATTATTATGACCAATCTCAGTGTAGGGGTACGCCATATAGGTATCAATGACGTCGGCAAAAGCCAGGTTATAGCCTTCTAAATCCTGATAACTAAACAAATACCGGGGTAACTCACGAGCGATTCGCTGTGCAATTTCCTCTTTATTCGTGAGGGCATATTCCCAGCCTTTCAGGCTGGCGCGCACAAAACGGTCGACTTTGTCCGGATCGGATTTAATTACACGCTGGTGGGTAAACAAGGTATCGCCGTAAAAATCCAAGCCAAACTCGGATGGCGAGAGTTCATGTAATGAAATGCCTCGCTCACGCGCCTCATACTGGGCAGAAATACTGTACGTCGCGATAGCCTGGGCTTTGTTCTCTAAAAGCGTACTAATAGTGGGAGGGTCATCGACAAATCGGGTATCGGCGAGATCAATATTGCGGGAGTGAAAAAGTGCCTGCACTTCCGCAAGGGTAAAATCGTCAAAAGGGGTCGCGACAGTCAATTTTGCAAGATCGTCTACACTGGTCAGTCGGGTACCCTGCAGTGAAAAAACAGAATGAGGGCTGCGCTGAAAGATGGGTGCAAGCACAACGAGATCTTCACCCCGGTCGCGATGGACAAGGATATCCAACGCGCCAATCGCAAAATCCGCTTCACCAGATACCAACTCTTTTACCGGTGCTTTTAACTGTCCATCGGCTCCGGAGGCAGGCCGTATCTCTACGTCCAGTCCTGCTTCGTCGTAATATCCTTGCCAGAGAGCCGCATAATATCCGGCAAATTGGAATTCGTGTTCCCACTTCAGCTGCAATACAACCTTGTCGTTACCATGTGCTACTTGAATACATAGCAGCAACGCAACAAACCACCTCAAGGTACTACCAATCATCAAACAACACCTTCGTTCAGCTAATTCGCTGAGATACAATCTTTCAACATACTATCAGGCGCACCAAACACACGCCAACCGGGCAATTGACTTTGATCGTGTCGCGGTACTCAAAAATTTACCGATTGATGGAAACTCTCAATTCCATTTAGGATTGAACGCTAAAAAACCAAAATTAATGCTAGTGACTTACCTCGTTTCTAGTATGCGCTAGCCTGTCCAGTTTAATAGGCGGGTCGAAGTGAAGTGACGCGGTTTACCTGTAACCGGATCGTTAAACGCAACTTCACGCGCAAGCAGTTGCAAAGGTTTGCTGTAATCGTCAGCCGCCTGAGGCAGTGCAACGGGATACAATCGATCATTCTCCAACGGGTACCCTAAACTCTCCATATGTACACGCAGTTGGTGGGTTTTACCGGTGAGTGGGCTCAATTCGAAAAGAGCACGCCCTGATCGCACCTTCAAACAGCTCACCGTTGAACGGGCATTGATAGCTCCATCCTTAATCGCCATGCGGAACCACTGCTCAGCCTTTTCCATCCGGTTTTCAATCAGCCATCGCCGCCCCACGAGTGAATCATCGTTACAGGCAGCAACCGCATGATAGGTTTTCTTAACTGTCCCCTCCGCGAACATCTGTTGATAACAACCACGCGTATCCGGATTGACTGAAAACATCACCAACCCTGCCGTATCACGATCAATACGATGTATGGGTGTGAGTGCTTTGATACCCGTCTGCTGGCGCAATCGATTCAGCAAACACTGCTCTACATAGACGCCCCCCGGGGTAACAGGCAGGAAGTGAGGCTTACACGCCACCAACAGCTCGTTGTCCTGAAAGATCACCGTCTCTTCAAACGGAATAACAGGCTCATCGGGTACATCCCGGTAGTACAGGACCTTTGTGTTGGCTTTAAAAGGAGTATTTTCGTCAATTAGGCTTTTATCCTCCCAATGCACGTAACCCTGCCGCATGCGTTCACACCAGATCTCTTCAGGTATTTGCGGGAAACGGGCGACAAGAAACGCTAATACCGTCACATGTTGATCGGTGTTTTGGGTGGGAGTAACAGCGGTTGAGGGGTAAAGGGAGCGGCCCATTCTGGCACCTGAACTGAGAGTGAAGTCGGAATTTTGATGGCAAGAATAACATCTTTTTGCGGATGCTTACCGATGATACCTGCGTATTACTCGTTTTCGTGACTGAGCTGAACCTGAGGCCATCCCTCATTATCAACGCTTACACTGACATTAATAGGACGACAGCAGACTTCGCAGTCTTCTATGTACTGCTGTTGAGGCACCGAGCAATCCACCAGCAACGTGATGACTTCACCGCAGCACGGACACTCACTGGATACTTCTTCTTGCAGGTTCATTCATTAACCTCTGCCCATGTGTCCCGGAGGCTCAACCCGTGCGCCCGATCTCATCGCCAAAAATCGCAGTATTCAGATCAAGCTCACCCCCTAACCAAAATGCTCCCGCAGTATGATCTAGCAGATCGTTTCCTCCGGTACAGCAGTGTACCAGTATGGATAAAGACCCTCTCACAGACATCAACCAGGGTAATATCTCAGCCATTACTTTTTTGTCGAACGCAACCTGGTACATCGGCAATGGATGCGGCCCGACGGGCTCATCACGCCAGCGCCCGAGCACCACATCAAATCGTGCTTCAATGACTTCACGAATTTTCGCGGCAACCTGACGCTGATTCTGATCACGATAATAAATATGGGCGTGATACCCTTCAATATGAGTCGGGTCGAAGCTTTGATCAGGTATATTCATCCAATTACCTCTGTAAGGTGGTTGCGATTTACTGAAATCTGTACAAAATCTATAGATTACAGTTGGTTATTGTCAGTTTCGTGGCTTCTTGGTGAAGCCGATGAGACAGGTCTCTCTAATAATGCGTGCAAAAGCATAGTAATAAAGGAAGCAACAGATGGCGAAGATTTTCGGATCTATCAGTACCAAGGTCTTTTTAGGATATGCCGCCGTGCTGGTGATCACCGTGATCGCTGCATTCGCACTAACCAATACAACACGCTCCGTTCAAAGCGAGGTAACAACCTTTGTTGACCGCACCCTACCTCAGCTCAGTCAGCTGGAACGCATCAGCGCATCGGTTGGTAAATTGGAGATCGCAGCCTATTCGCTGTATGGCACAACCATCGACGTGGCAACGTATGACCAACGCCGCGACACCATCAATCAAGTACGCGGCCAAGCCGTTCGCGCCTTACAATCCAGCGGCGGCATCCGTCTTGAGGGCCTGTCCCGTAGCTTGAATGATATGGACCAGTCTCTGGATCAACTGCGCAATACGATGTCCGCAGACACGATCAATTGGGATAGTGCACGTAACGAACTCGGCACGCTCTCCGCAAATGCCAGCACCGCGCTAGAACAGCTCAGTCAGATTAATACACAAGTGAGCAAATCGGCCAGCGACAGCTCGATGACCATCATCGACGATATGGCCGGAACCGTGCAGCTGATTATTTTACTGGTATCAAGCATTGTGATCGTTGCCCTGCTTGCTTATATCTTTGCCCGCAAGCAAGTGGCCAACCCGATCAGTGAACTGGCAACCGGCTTGCTAAAAGTATCTCGTGATCAGGATCTGACCATTCAGCTGCCTCAGACAAGCGGCGATGAAGTCGGCCGAGCATCCAGCAGCATCAACGAGTTACTGGAACTGTTCCGCAACGGCATGGCTGAAGTATCCAGCGCCACCAAAGGCATCAGTACCTCCGTCACGTCACTCACCGATACAGCATCCAATTCAGATCAGGCAATCAATCACCTGAATCAGCAGATCGACAACCTGATGGATGTCATGATGCAGCTTGAACAGCAGATAGAACGCGGCGTTGAACGTTCCGCACTGGCTTCAGAGTCTGCCCGCAAAGGCGCGTCAGAGGTTAAGTCTGGTGCCGGTGAAGTTGAACGCACTTCGGCCAGTATTGAAGCGTTAGCGGGTGATATTGAAACAACGGCTAGCATGTTAATGGAGTTGCGTGATGCCGGCGACCAAGTTTCCAGTGTCGTCAGCACCATTGCGGATATCGCTGATCAAACCAACCTTCTCGCTCTCAACGCAGCAATCGAAGCCGCCCGTGCTGGCGAATCCGGTCGAGGCTTTGCGGTCGTTGCCGACGAGGTGCGTACTCTGGCGACACGTACTCACCAGTCGACTGTTGAGATCAACGCTATGTTGGAAACCATTGTTTCCTCTATTACTGCATCCATGAATACGATGGAATCCAACCAATCCAAGGCAAGGGATTCAGTACAGCTCGCACAGGCAACTGTCGAAAGTTTGTCTTCTATCCAACACACCATTCACAGCCTGAGCGGCGAATGCGAAGAAGCGGCCACGCTGGCAAGTGACGCGCGCAATGATATGGAAGAAGTGCGGGGTAAAGTTCAGCAGTTTAAATCACTCGGCAGTACGGTCGTCGAGGGTAGCCGGGCAACACAAAATGCTTCAGCATCGTTGTCTCAGCTGGCGAACAACCTACAGAGCATGACTTCTCGGTTTAAGGTTTGATTTGACGCATTAGACCAACTGACTTACAAGGGCAACCTATCATAGCGTTGCCCTTTTTGTTTCCGTTAATTTCACGGTCCCCTGCCCCATCCTGACAGTTTCAGTGATCCCAGAGCAATTCCAGATCAAGTCGCGGGGAACTCAGAAATTGAGTGCGATATAAAAATCCTTGCACGAAATCCAACGGGTAATCCTGTAAACGCATGAGCTGCGCTTCGGTTTCAACGCCCTCCAGTACGGTTTTTCGGCCACTGGCACGCGCGAACGTTAGCAAATGACGAAAGAGTCGTTCGTAATCAGGCTCCTCCAGCATCGCGACCCAACGCCTATCAAACTTCATATAGTCCACCGCCACCA
>NZ_JBFGYC010000143.1:0-7811 GCF_041587635.1 Pontibacterium sp.
CGCCACTCACAGAGCCTGAACACGCGACCTTTCGCGGATAGATAATCAATATAAGTGGCCACTCAATACTCGACTGTAGTATAACGGCCACTTGTTGTTTATATAGGCTTCGATTAACGTAGAGGGTCACTACGGGACAATTCCCGCTACAAAGAGTTATAGCGCTTTTATGGCAACAACCGAAATTAACGGAGCGCTCTCCAAGGATCAGGAAAGCAAGTCAGACCCATCACTGATGTTACAGGTCTTCGATAGGATCGCATTACCCACGTTTGTGATAGATAACAACCACGTTATTCTGCACTGGAACAGTGCGATTGAAGCACTTTCAGGGTTAAGCAGAGAAGAGATGGTTGGCACCTCCGACCAGTGGAAACCCTTCTATCAATCTCCCCGCCCATGCCTCGCAGATCTTATTCTGGATGGCGGTCATGATGCCGATGTTCAGCACTATTATCAGGACAAGTATCGTACCTCTGAACTGATACCCGATGCGTATGAAGCCGAAGACTTTTTCCCCGAATGCGGTGCCAACGGCGAATGGTTGCACTTCACCGCAGCTAGCCTGAAGGACAATCATGGCAATGTTATCGGTGCGATCGAAACCTTAAGCAACATCAGTGCCCGTAAAAAAGCTGAATTTGAGCTGATAGAGCGCGAACGGACTTACCGTGAACTGAGTATCACGGATGCACTGACAGGCCTGAGCAATTCACGCTGTTTCTATCAACAACTCGACCTGGCGCTCGAAAGTTCACGTCGATACAACCATCCCCTTTCACTCTGTTTTTTAGATCTGGATGACTTCAAACGGGTGAATGACACCTACGGGCACATGGTGGGGGACCTTGTATTGGAAACATTTGGCACGCTGATCAAAGCCGGATTGCGTACGAATGACTCAGCCTACCGATACGGCGGTGAAGAGTTCGCCATCCTGTTACCATCCACCGACTGTGAGGGCGCGATCACACTTGCTGATCGTATCCGTGAAAACCTGCGAAATCACAATGTGCCTACCGATGAGCACATTATCGTGAATGTAACAGCCTGCGTGGGAATCACAGAATATAAAACCGGCGACGATCCTCGCACGTTACTCGCTCGGGCAGATAACGCCCTTTACGAAGCCAAGCGTAGTGGTAAGGACTGTACACGCGTTGAGCGATAATGCCTGAGCAACATTGCCGCTGTTCATACCGTCGCCCCCCTACCCTTCCCTGACGTCTCGATGCCCGGGATAACATCAGGGAAAAGCCGGAGTTGTTGCTAAGCGATCGATTGAGCTTTAGCTTTTGCCACCAGCGTTTCGACTGTTTCATAACATGCACCACACCCCGTATTCGCACCGGTCACATCCCGTGCCTCATCGACTGTAAACGCTTTGTGTTCCGTGATTTTCGCCATAAATTCATTGGTGCGTACTTTCTTACAAATACATACCGCTTTATCGATGGGCGCTTTGTTCACGGTTGTTTCGGGGGATAAGGTTGTCATGATGCTCTCTGAAGTCGACTAGTCTGAGCAGGCAAGAGTAACCAAGGCAGAATAAACAGGAAAGGAAAGACAGCCTTTCCTCTGTGGCACAAATTCAGCAGGCCTGAGACCAACACCCGATCTCAAGCCCACTGCAAATTACCATGACGAGTTAAGCGGCCTGAACTTCAGGCACCACCTGCTTACGACTGTAGATAAAGATACCGACAAACGCAGCAGCAGCGACCAGATTGAGCAGCAAGATACCGTGCGGCCAAAGCAGCACCACACCCAGTAAGCCACAGATCAGACGTAGCACCAGATTTAGTCGACTCTCAAGAAAACCTTCCATAAAGCCCACCAATGCATAGATACCTACGCACGCAAAGGCAAAAATGCTTAACACCTCCTCCCAGCTGCCACCAATAAAGGAGGTATAGGCAAACAACAGCGGTACAATATAGAGCCCTTTTGCCACTTTCCACGCCATAAAACCGGTGGCCATCGGCGGCGTTTTAGCGATCGCTGCCGCAGCAAATGCCGTCAGACAAACAGGCGGCGTGACGTTACTGTCCTGCGATAACCAGAAGATGATCATATGAGCAGACAACAGCGCCATCGCCAGTGCAGATGGATCAAGCGCCTGTTCCAGTAACTGATTTCTAAAATCACCCGGCACCAGCGACAACAACTGCTGTGCATCCAATTCACTCATAGGCGCAGCCAGCAACGCGGCCTTTTCCATATCCACTAACATGAAGATGGTGCGCGCCGCTTCAGGCAAGGTTCCAGACACCATCATATCCAACAGCTGACTTTCGGCGATCAGGCTGTATAAAGCAGGTGCCGACAAGGTTGCTAATACGATGTAAGACGCAGTAACCGGAAGCCCCATGCCCAGAATCAGTGACGCCAAGGCCACCAACACAATCGTAATCAGCAAACTGCCACCGGCCCAATCAGTCACCATCAACGAGAAAGTATTACCAATACCCGTCATGGCCACCACATTCACGACCAATCCGACCGAGATCAGCAACATGGCCGTTGTCGCCATATTTTTGGAGCCCTGAGCCAGCGCGTCCAATATGTCTTTGAAACCCATTGGGTGTTTCGATAACCAAGAGGCCGCTACCACCGAAATGATTGAGAAACCCGCGGCATAGGTCGGTGTAAAACCGTAGATCAGCAACGCCACTAGTACCACCAGCGGTAACAGGTAATGCCAGCCATCCTTAAACACCTCACCCACCGGACGTGTATCGCTCTCGACGGCATGGGCATGGCTACGCATCGCCTCGACGCGCACAAAGAAACCGACAGACAGGAAATACAGCAATGCGGGTAACGCGGCGATGGCAATAATATCGACGTAAGGTATCTGGGTGTAAGACGCCATTATGAAGGCCCCAGCCCCCATCACAGGTGGCATCAGCTGACCACCGGTTGAAGCCGCAGCCTCAACACCTGCCGCAAACTTTGCCGGGAAACCCGCCCGTCGCATCAGGGGAATAGTGATGACACCGGTTGATACGGTATTCGCCACAGAAGAACCGGATACCGATCCCATCAAGCCGGAACCGAGGACCGCAACAAACCCGGGCCCACCCACAAAGCGACCCGCCGCACAGCGTGATAATTCGATAATGAAATCTCCGGCACCCGATTTCACCAGAAAGGCACCGAAAAGAATAAACATAAAAACGTACGTCCAGGAGATACGGGCGATCTGGCCGAACATCCCCTCAGACGAGAAATAACTCCGGTACAGCAAGGTTTCCAGGCTCAATCCAGGGAAACCAAACACACCGTCCACGTACTGCCCCCACCAGAACACATAGGTGAGCGCCACAATAATCATGCTCGGAATAAACCAGCCCGTTGTCCGGCGCGCCATCTCCAGAGTGATGAAGATTGCACACACTGAGAACACCCAGTCTGCTTCAGCAAATTTTACCCCGCGCTCGTACAGCGCATCCTCAAACCCCATCAGGTAGAGCGTACAGAATATCGCTGCGACCCCGATCAACAGATCAAGCAGTAAGGTCAGGCGGCGTCCTGATTCCGTTTTACACCGAACCATCGGCACCATCAGGCCACAGATCAGCGCAAACCCGGCAAAGTGGATAGCGGATACCCACAGCTCAGACAACGTGCCTAGTGTATTGAAATAGATATGAGCCAGTGCGAAGGCCACACCTGCCCAGTAGATAAAGCGACCGGCAAAAGAATCATCAGGGCGCTGCGTCAGCTCCATGCTTTTCAGCTTCTCAGCTGTGTCCTGATCGGTAACAGGGGTATCGGAACTCATGATATTGTCCAGAAGTTGTGCCAGAAATTACGCGTAGCAAGGGATAGAGCGGGAAGCCGGATAGCCTCCCGCACCGGTGACAACCTTAGTTGGCGGTCAGGTGAGCAGGAATATCCAATCCCATCTCTTTGTAGAAACGCGCAGCACCCGGATGCAGCGGCACAGGCAGACCCGCGATCGCTTTTTCCAGCGCCATGGCTTTAGTCGCTTTGTGAATACCGTTCAGGAAAGGCAGGTTTTCATAGATCGTTTTAGTGATCATGTAGACATCGTCATCAGAAATATCATCACGAACTGCCAGGAAGTTCGGCTGTGCCATGGTGTTGATATCTTTGGTCTGTCCCGGATACGTGTTTGCCGGAATCACGAAACGGGTCCACAGATTGTATTTACCGTTGGCTTCTTTGATCTGCTCATCAGTGAAGTCCAATACCGTCATATCGCTACCCAATGCAGCGTAAGCACGTGTAATAGCGCTGGTTGGCACACCCGCTGGGATATTCATACCATTGATCGTGCCGTTCTGCAGGGCATCCGCGCTGGCACCATAACCCATGTAAGCCAGATCAAAACTGTTTGCATCAATCCCTACGCCACCCAGAATCTGACGACCGGAACCTTCTGTGCCGGAGTTTTTCTTACCGATGGAGAACTTGGTATCACCAAACGCTTTCAGATCATCGATGGTACCGGATTTAGCGTATTTTGATTTAACGACAAACTGTTCAACGTTCTGCCACAACATCGATACTGAACGCAGTTGTTTCTGCGGACCGGATGATTTCACCGGGCCTTCACCGCTCCACGCCCATGCGCCATACAAACCTTGCATGATGGCAAACTGCGCTTCATTTTCACGCAACAACTTAACGTTTTCACCCGATCCGGCGGAGTTGATCGCAGACAGAGACAGCTTGTGCTTTGGCTCCAGCTTAACTTTTGTCAGCGTGGCCAGTGCAACACCGACCGGATAATACGTACCGCCCGTAGACGCCGTTGCCAGAATGTAGGCGCGCTTTTCAGCAGCCTGCGCCAGACCGGCGGTGCCCATTGCGGCGCTGATCGCCAGTGTAATCCCCAGACCTTTCAGAAAAGTGCGTTTGCTGGTTTTCATCTCAATACCCTTAAATTGGTGGTTATTGTTATTTCGAACAAGAGTGATTTAGATACTGCAAGGAGGGGGCCAACTTCACAAAAAATCATATCCCATTGATTCTTATGTATTTTATTTATAGAACCACATCCCTGTCACTATGTAGTAAGCAAGATATTGCTTATCGCGTACTTAACCATAAGCAATATTTTGCTTATCCGTAACCTGGAAGTGTGAATTCATAGCAAAGACGGCATGGGATTGCCGAAGAAACATGTCGTCGGGACACATCCACAGTCAAAACTCGTCCAACAGATGGATATTATATGACCAGATCAGAGCAATCCGGTCAGATAGGCAAAATTTTGCTCATTCACTTTCCGGTAAAAAATCACTGCGGTTCAATCCGTATTTCGCCATCTTCTGATTAAGTGTACGGCGTGGCAGATCCAGCTCATCCAGAACCGCTTTGATATTGCCCTGATGACGGGACAGGGACCGTCCCAGCACTTTACTCTCAAAGTTCGCCACCTGAGCCGCCAGCGATAACGTACTCTCCTCCGGCTCAACCGACATCATCGGTTCTTGTGGATAGAGCACATCCGCCACCGCCAATGAGCCATCCAGCGCATACCGCACTGCGATATTCTTCAGCTCACGCACATTACCCGGCCAGTTGTACTGTTGCAGGTTCTGAATATCCTGTGCAGTGGTACGACGCAGCTCCCGTTGATGTTGTCCCGCAGCCTGTCGGGCATAGTGAGCAAACAACAGAGGGACATCCTCAATACGTTCACGCAGAGGCGGTATATGCAGTTGAGTGACGTTCAGCCGATAATAGAGATCCTGACGGAACTGATCATCAGTGCGCAGATCCGCCTTAGACGCCGCGACGATACGCAGATCCACCGACATCGGCTGATTGGACCCCAGGCGCTCAATCACGCCTTCCTGCAATGCACGCAATAACTTGATCTGCAGGTTAGCGGGCATGCTCTCGATCTCATCAAGAAATAACGTACCGCCATCGGCATACTCAAACTTACCCACCCGCTGCTTATCTGCACTGGTGAACGCCCCCGCTTCATGCCCGAAGAGCTCACTTTCAATCAGGGCTTCAGGAATAGCACCACAGTTAAGTGGTACGAAGTTGTGCGTCGCGCGCCCGCTAAACTCATGCAGGCACTGCGCCACCAGCTCTTTACCCGTACCGGTTTCGCCGTAGATGATCACGTTGGTATCCAGCTCGGCACACTTCAGCAACTCCCGTTTAAGACGCTGGATCGCGGGTGAGATACCAATTAGCTTTGCATCCAAACCCGACTGGGAAGACAAGTTCTGCTGTAAGCGCAGGTTCTCCACCATCAACTGGCGCTTTTCACAGGCGCGGTGGATCGTTTCTACCAATCGCTCAGGCACGAAGGGTTTTTCGATAAAGTCATACGCCCCTTCGCGCATCGCCTTGATCGCCATATCCACATCACCGTGACCAGTAATCAGAATCACCGGCAATTCAGGAATACGCTGCCGAGCTTCAGCCATTAATGCTAAACCATCCATACCGGGCATTTTCACATCGGAGACGATGATGCCGGGAAACTGGTCATCCAGCGCAGCCAATCCCGCTTCGGCATGTTCAAAACTCTGCACCTCAAACCCGGCAATCTTCAGCCACTGCTCAGTGGACTGGCGGATCATCGCTTCATCGTCGATTAGCATTACAGTGCCGCGCATCAGGAGTTCTCCGGGTGATCTGGATTCATAGTTTCGTTGTTGCTGCGCTCGCTGTTTTGAGGGCATACATAGCGCGGCAGTATAACGGTAAAGCAGGCCCCACCTTCAACCCTGTTTTCAGCACTGATCTGACCATTAAGGTCCTGCACGATGGAGCTGACAATGGATAAGCCTAACCCTAAGCCATCACCGATCGACTTGGTGGTGAAGAATGGATCAAACAGGTGCCCGAGGTTTTCCGGTTCGATCCCCCCGCCGCTATCCGATACCGATATACGGACGTGAGCATCTGGATTTTGGGGATCAGCGGCAATCCTGATGGTTAATGTTTTCTCCGTATCCAAACCTTTCATCGCATCGCAGGCGTTCTTAATCAGGTTGACAAACACCTGCTCCAATCGCGCGTTGTCCCCCAGTATCGCCAGTGTCGGGTCGCGGTTTTCCAGTACCAGTTTGATACCGTCCTGGCTGATCCTGTCGCGGAATAGCACCAGCGATTGATCCAGTGCACTGACCGGTTTAACCGGCACCAGTGCATCCGGTTTTTTGAAGGCAAAGGTTTTCAGCTGCTGGGTGATCAGTGCCATACGTTGAGTCAGGTCGTCAATCAGGGTCAGATTTTCAGCCAACATCGAGTTTTCATCGTTCAACAGGTGACGGCAGATTGCCAGATAGGTCCGCATCGCGGTGAGTGGCTGATTGAGCTCATGTACAACGGCGGAAGACATACGCCCCAAGGCCGCCATTTTCTCCGCTTGCACCAGTTCAGTCTGCGCTTCCTGCAACGCCTGTGTACGCTCCAACACCTTATGCTCCAGCTGATCATTCGCCCGCTGTAACGCCGCCTCCAGCCGCTTACGTTTGGTAATATCGATCACGGTCACCAGATACAGCATATCTGCTTGCGCCACCATCTGTTTCACCGAGATCAGCATCGGGAACTGGCTGCCATCTGAGCGTTTTCCCACCGCTTCATGGGCCGTTAATGGCGCAAACCCACTGCTGCCCAATCGCGATAAGGTTCGCTGCAATGGACCAAAACTCTCGTGATCACCTGCGATCAGATCCTGTACGGCATAACCGAGTATCCTTTCGCTACCCACCCCAAATTGCTGGCTGGCCATGGGATTAATAAAGCGGATGGTACCCTGCGTATTCAGAGCGATCATGCCCACATGGGCATTGTTGATAATATCC
>NZ_JBFGYC010000144.1:0-7789 GCF_041587635.1 Pontibacterium sp.
ACCTCCGAGCAGTCCGGTGCCGGTATCCACGAATGCACCGCTGAGGAGTTTGCACGCTTCACCGAACTGAACAACGCCTACAAAGAGAAGTTCCAGTTCCCGTTCATCATGGCGGTAAAAGGCAGCAACCGACACCAGATCCTGGCGGCGTTTGAGACCCGTATTCACAACAGTCCGGAGCAGGAGTTCAAAACCGCGCTTGAGCAGATCAACAAGATCGCTCTGTTCCGCCTGAACGATATGTAACCCAAATTCGAAGAAGAAAGATAAACCATGACAAATTCAGCAACTTTTCAAAAATACATCAACCTGGCGGATGCCCGTCTGGGTAGTGAAGTCATCTTTGTAACCGACGACTGGTTCGCCGACGCCAACCGCATGCTGCAGCCAACCGAAGCAGTATGGAAAGAAGGTGTATTCTACGACAACGGTAAGTGGATGGACGGCTGGGAATCCCGCCGTAAACGCCACGAAGGTTACGACTCCGCCGTTGTGCGCCTGGGGGTACCGGGTGTGATCAAAGGCGTGAACATCGATACCAAACATTTCACCGGAAACTTCCCACCGTCTGCATCCCTGGAAGCCTGCTTCTCTCCTAACGGCGATCCGGATGACAACGCAGAATGGACCGAAGTGCTGCCAGCGGTAAACCTGCAGGGTGACAGCGAACACCTGCACGCGATCAACGATGATCGTCCATGGACCCACCTGCGCTTTAATATCTTCCCGGACGGCGGTGTTGCACGTCTGCGTGTACACGGCCTGCCATACAAGAACTGGTCTGCGATGGATCCATCCGAAGAGATCGATCTGGCTGCATCCCTGAACGGCGCTCGCGCGCTGGCGTGCAGTGACGAACACTTCGGCACCATGAGCAACATCCTGAACCCGGGTCGCGGTATCAACATGGGTGACGGTTGGGAAACCGCACGCCGCCGTACACCAGGTAACGACTGGGTTATCGTGGCGTTGGGCCATCCGGGTGAAATCAGCCGCATCGTGGTCGACACCCTGCACTTCAAAGGTAACTACCCGGACAGCTGCTCTATCCAGGCGGCATACGTGAAAGGTGGTACCGACGACCAGATCGAAACCCAGAGCCTGTTCTGGAAAGAGTTGCTGCCCTCCCAGAAACTGGAGATGCATCAGGAACACGCGTTTGCGGAACAGATCAACGACATCGGTCCGATCACCCACGTGCGCCTGAACATCTTCCCGGATGGTGGTGTCAGCCGTCTGCGCCTGTTCGGCAAAGTAACGGATTGAGGCGGTTATGCAGATTATCCGCCCCCAACCGTTAACGGCTGAAGCTTTTGCCCCGTTTGGTGACGTGATCGAAACCCGCGACCGGGATTATTTCATGATCAACAACGGCTCAACACGGCGCTATCACAAGCTGGGCGCCGTGCAGCTGGGCACATCGGACGACAAGGCGATCATCAGCATTTTCCGTGCACAGGCACTGACGATGCCACTGACCGTCAAGATGATGGAGCGACACCCGATGGGCAGTCAGGCCTTTATTCCGCTGAAGGGTCATCCCTTTCTGGTATTGGTTGCCCCGGCGGGAGAGATCCCCTACCCGGGACAGCTGAAGGCATTTGTCACAGACGGTACTCAGGGCATCAACTACCACGCAGGCGTATGGCACCATCCGGTGCTGTGCTGCGCGCCAGAGGATGACTTTCTGGTGATCGACCGCGAGGGCGAAGGCAATAACTGTGATGAGTACTTTTTTGCGGACGAGACACACATCGTGCTTGATCCGAACCAATAAGACTCGAAACGAAACCTATAAAAATAATAACACTGACTTTTAAGAGTTTTTATAGTCAGATTTATATGAGGAGAAGACTATGGATCCCCATATCACCGAATGGCTTAACCTGGTTGTACGCTGGGCACATATGATCACCGGTGTCGCATGGATCGGCGCATCATTCTACTTCGTCTGGCTGGAAAACCATCTGGACCGCAGAAACCCACGCGATGGTCTGGCCGGCGACCTCTGGGCAATCCATGGTGGTGGTATCTACCATCTGGAGAAGTACAAGCTGGCGCCACCTAAGATGCCAGAGCAGCTGCACTGGTTTAAATGGGAGGCATACGCGACCTGGCTCACCGGTATGGTATTGCTGAGCGTGGTGTATTACCTGAACGCTGAGCTCTTCCTGATCGCCCCAGGCTCTGGCCTGAGTGCGACCACCGCGATCGCTATCGGTATTGCCAGCCTGATTGCGGGTTGGCTGATCTATGATCTGCTATGTGATTCCCCTCTGGGTAAGCAACCAGCACTGCTTGGGGCTGTCCTCTTTGTTCTGATCATCGGCGCAGCCTGGGGCTTATCTCAGGTGTTCAGTGGTCGCGGTGCATTCATCCACGTTGGTGCGATTATCGGCACCATCATGGTCGGCAACGTATTCCGCGTAATTATGCCGGCACAACGCGCTCTGGTCGCCGCGATTGAAGCAGGCAAGGAACCCGATCCAGCACTACCGGCAAAAGGTTTGCTGCGCTCACGCCACAACAACTACTTCACGCTGCCGGTCCTGTTCATCATGATCAGCAACCATTTCCCCAGCACATTCGGGAATGAGTTTAACTGGGCTGTTCTCGCGGGTCTGGCGGTACTGAGTGTATTAGTACGCCATTACTTCAATACCCGACACGTATCGCAGAAATTCGCCTGGACGCTTCCGGTTGCAGCCCTTGGCATGATCTGCCTGGCGTTCATTACCTCGCCGAAACAGGTGACCAGTGATGTTCAGAACGCCCAGGTCAGCATGCAGGTGGTGGAGAAGATCATTACCGAACGCTGCACGAGCTGTCACTCTGCAACCCCAAGCAGCACAATGTTTACCAGTGCGCCAGCCGGCGTCATGCTGGACAACTCCAGTCAAATTAAGACACTGGCCCCGCAGATTTATCTTCAAACCGTGGCCAGCAAAACGATGCCACTGGGCAACATGACGCAGATGACCCAGCAGGAACGTGACTTGATTGGGGCCTGGATACATCAGAGTCAATCCGAGTAAAAATTTGCACTTCCGTCGATGAATGCAAAGTGCTTTTCCGGACAGTTAACGCTGTCCGGTTTTTTCGTTTTCTGCCACCCGGTACACTGCAAGTATATTGAGACTCATCAATCAGCGGTGCTAACATTGCGCCCAACTGTTAAATCCCACCGGAGTGAAACGTCTAAATGGCCAAAATAAGGGAGCGCAATCGCGAACTGATTATCCAGGTAGCCAGCGAGTTTTTTGCCGATAAAGGCTTTGCCGCCACCAAGACAATCGACATTGCGAATAGCGCGGGCTTACCTAAGGCCAACATCTATTACTACTTTAAAACCAAGCAGAATCTCTATCGCAGTGTTTTAGAGAGCATCATCGAGCCGCTGTTGCAGTCCTCTGCCCCTTTTCACGAAAATGACGACCCCGCGACCGCGCTAGAGGAATACATCCGGGCGAAAATACGTATCTCGCAAACACACCCTCACGCATCAAAAGTATTTGCCAGTGAGATCATGCACGGCGCCCCCCACCTGCCTGAAGACATTTCAGCGCAGATGCTGGAACAGGCACAGCAGATGTGTGAACGTATACAAAGCTGGATCGATCAAGGTCTGATGACAGCCGTACCACCTCAGCACCTGCTGTTCACGATATGGGCCTCAACCCAAACCTACGCCGATTTTGATTGGCAGATCTCTCAGGTCACAGGGAAGGAAAAACTGGATCAGGACGATTATGATCAGGCAGCAGACCTGATCGTAAAGCTCGTCCTCAATGGGTGTGGTATCAGCACTGCGGAAAAAGAAACGGCATAACGCGCCGACGTGCCTGCCGAGTGCTCCATCACTTCAGCAGAATGTGTAAAGCTGATCTTAAGAAAACAGCGACTACCGTATTCAGGGTAGCCGCTGAAGAATCGAGTTAGGCCGCGACCGCATCCACGCACAGGCCCGCCGCCTCGACACCGAAGATAGCGCACTGCTCATCGATATCAGACGTGTCACCGCTAATACCAACTGCCCCCAGCACTTCACCCTCCGGTCCGCGAATCAGCACACCCCCCGCAACAGGGATTAAATTGCCTTGCGCCAGGGTATTCAGAGCCGATACGAACGACGGTCGCTGCTGCGCATCCTCCCCTAACGAGCGAGACGATTTTCCCATCGCAACGGCGCCCCAAGCTTTTGCTATCGCAATCTCCGGGCGCATCATGCTCGCGCCATCCTGACGCTGAAGCGAGATCAATTTTCCACCCGCATCCAGAATGGCCACACTCAAAGGGGACGCATTCAGCTCCTCACTCTTCTGAAACGCCTCGGTAGTGATACGCATGGATCTGTCGAGGTCTAGTCTACTCATGGTCTTACTCCGGTAATTTTTATTTGTGATTCGGCTAGTTGAGATATCGGGTGGCAAACGGGCTAATACATCCTAGTCGGGCCTAAAACCGGCCATTCCTCGCAGACATCCCGATGACTTCGTATACAAAATAGAAACTCAAAGGGATAAAAACCTGTCCACACACACCCCATAAATCAAGGGTTAGACTCTACTTTAAGATCAAACATACATATTTCTTGACCGGATAGTCAACTTATGACTACAATCATTTCGGTAAATTGTACACAATATAGAGCATAAAGTTTTCACAATATAAAACTCACCGACGCATCTCATTCGCAATAGACGATGCATTGGCAGGCAGTGAAGCGGCACATACCGCAACACGTTTTCAAGAGAGAGCAGCATTGCTAAGTACAACAAGCCAGCAGTAACGGTTTTCTAACCACCCCAGACAAGCGGACAAGTCCTATGAACAGATACAGAGCACACGACAAGAAAGTAAAAATCCTTGCCACACTGGGACCGGCGATCCAGTCGGAAAACGATGTGCGCGCTCTGGTCTTCAACGGCGCCAACCTGTTCCGTCTGAACTTTAGTCACGGTGACCATCAGGACCATGCCGAACGACTGAATTGGGTCCGCAACGTAGAACAAGAGCTGGGTACCTCGCTCGGTGTCCTGATGGATCTGCAGGGCCCGAAACTGCGTATCGGATGTTTTGCCGATGGACCGATTATGCTGGTGAAGGGGCAACGTTTTTATCTGGACCTGGACAGCACGCCTGGAGACAGCACGCGGGTAAACCTACCGCATCCTGAGATTATTCAGGCCCTGGAGGAACAGATGGAGCTCTTGCTGGATGATGGCA
The DNA here is from genome assembly GCF_041587635.1 of Pontibacterium sp. Classification (NCBI taxonomy): domain Bacteria; kingdom Pseudomonadati; phylum Pseudomonadota; class Gammaproteobacteria; order Oceanospirillales; family Oceanospirillaceae; genus Pontibacterium; species Pontibacterium sp. The sequence continues at coordinate 5,227 of NZ_JBFGYC010000144.1, forward strand.
AGATCCGCCTGCGCGTGACCGCCAAAAACGGCACCTGCATCCGCACCGAAGTCCTTGTGGGTGGCGAGCTATCTGAACGAAAAGGTGTCAACGTACCGGAGGCGGTACTGAATCTGAGCCCTTTAACAACCAAAGATCGCCGCGACCTTAGTTTCGGCCTTGAGCTGGGTGTGGATTGGGTGGCCCTGTCATTTGTGCAGCGCCCGGAAGATATCATTGAAGCCCGGAAACTGATTCAGGGTAAAGCGTGCCTGATGTCCAAGATCGAAAAGCCTTCAGCGGTGGAGCATCTTGATCGGATCGTTGAGCTAAGCGATGCCATTATGGTGGCCCGTGGGGATCTTGGCGTTGAGCTGCCAGCCGAAACCATTCCGGCCATCCAAAAAAAGATCATTCAGACATGTCGTCACAACGGTAAACCTGTCGTGGTGGCCACCCAAATGCTTGAGTCCATGCGCTTTACACCCGCCCCAACCCGCGCCGAGGTCACGGATGTAGCCAACGCTGTGTATGAAGGTGCAGATGCAGTGATGCTCTCCGCAGAAACGGCCTCTGGCGCATTTCCGACAGAGTCGGTGAGCATGATGAGTAAGATTATCCGCAATATCGAATCAGACCCCGGATATCAGGCCCATCTGGATGTGAACCGACCGGTGCCAAACGCCACAGTTGAAGACGCGATTAGCTGCGCGATCCGCCGCGTGAGCGGGATTCTGGATGTTGCGGTACTGATCAACTTTACCAACTCCGGCGCCACAGGGTTACGAGCGGCACGCGAGCGTCCGAAAGCTCCGATTCTCAACCTGACCCCCAACCTCAGTACTGCGCGTAAGCTCACCCTGGCTTGGGGAATCTATTCGGTGGTCAGCCCTGAATTTGCCCAGCCGATCGAGATTACGCCAACCGCATTGGATGAAGCCAAACGCCTGAATATGGCCAGTCCCGGTGACCGAGTAGTGATTACCGCCGGCATACCGTTTGATCAACCGGGCAGCACCAATCTATTGCGGATAGAGACCGTGCAGTGAAAGACCTCTCCCCCCTTCCAGTGCATAGCTTTACGGCTCTTAAGCTCATCATTCTGTGAAGGTCCGCCTCCTGTCCAGAGGCACTCCCTGAGGCTTCAAGAATTTCTTGAAGCCTCTTTTTTAGATCGGCACAAGCTAAATGAGGGAAGTCGCAGCCTGCGAGTTCTTTAAATAAACAATAAAACCGCCCCTCCAGCACATTGTGGGGTCGGGCGCGCATACCCATACAATCCCGGAGCACTTGATGCTGAAGCTCAATATACGTCATAAAGTGGTGTTAACAACCGTCGCTGCTGTCGTGACAGCGATAGCAATCATCAGCGCGTTTTCCTTAGATTCGAGCCGCGAGATTATTCTTGAGGGCACTATTGAGAGGGAACTACCCGCGATACTCGGCGAGGTTGCCAACGACATCGACGCACAGCTGATCAGACCTATCACCATCGCTCAATCGATGGCTAATAATCCGGATTACGCTGACTTTATCGCTCAAGATGAACCACAAGATCATATCAGCGCCTTAACCAAATACCTTACCCAGATAAATCAGAGCTTTGATACTTTTACCGCGTTTCTGGTTTCCGCCAACACCGGTAGTTACTTCACCCCGGCGGGACGCTTCAAGGTGATCTCCCCGCTCGATGAGAAGGATCGCTGGTTCTACAACTTCATCGACAGCGGCAAACCCTTTGGTTTAAGTCTCGATGTAGACGAACAAACCAAAGTCCCGACGTTGTTTATCAATTACCGGATGCAGCAGAACGGGGAAACGATTGCGGTCACGGGTGTTGGCCTGACCCTTGAGAGCATGGCGAAAAGTATCGGTCAGTACAAAATCCGTGAGCAAGGTTCGATCTTCCTCGTCGACCAGAGCGGCATCATCAAGCTGCACAAAGACGCCACTTTTATCGGTAAACACATCAGCAGTCTGGGCAAGATCAACACCGACAAACTGTTCGCCGGGCTCCCATTCGCCACCAGCGAATTCCAGGAAACACTGTTGGCCAGTCGCTTCCTGCCACAGATCGGTTGGTATGTTGTGGCTCAGGTTCCAAGCGCCGAGGTATTTTCCGCCATCGATCAGGTCACCTGGGTGATTCTGGTGATGGGACTGGTGATCGCTCTGGTGTTCTTGCTGCTCAGTACTTGGATCATCAATCACCTGATCGCACCGATCGGCCAAGTCGCGGATGTATTGGAGGACATCGGCAAAGGCGGCAGCGACCTCACCCGCCGTTTAGACAACAGCAGACGAGACGAAACCGGCAAGATTGCCACCGGTTACAACAATTTCGTGGATTATCTCAGCGAACTGCTCAAGCAGATCTCCCGCACCGGTGACCGCCTCTACCAGGCGATCGAAGAGATCGACAGCCAGGCCAAATCCATGGAGCGGAAGATTGCGCAGCAGGCTCATGAGATCGAACAGGTCGCCACCGCGATCCATCAGATGGGGGTGACCGCCGAAGAGATCGCCAACAGCGCCAACCGGGCCGCAGACAACGCACACGTGGCTAATAGCGCCGTCCACGAGG
>NZ_JBFGYC010000145.1:0-7753 GCF_041587635.1 Pontibacterium sp.
AGATTCAGGTACTCACGCAGATCAGCGCCAACAGGTGCATCCGCCGCCAGCTCCATGATGCCGCCATGATCTTCAGACAGACCCAGCTCATCTTCCGCACACAACATGCCGAAAGACTCTACCTGACGCAGTTTGGCTTTTTTGATTTTGAAGGCTTCACCATCAGGTGTCGGCAGAACCGCACCGACAGTAGCGAATGCTGTTTTCAGGCCAGCACGTGCATTGGGCGCACCGCATACCACCTGAACCTCTTCGCTACCGTTGCTGACAGTGCAGACCTGCAGCTTATCGGCATTAGGGTGCTGCTCGGCCGTCAGAATTTCCCCGACGATAACGCCAGAAAAGTCTTTAGCAACCGCTTCAACTTCATCTACTTCCAAACCGGCCATTGTTACCTGATGGGCCAGTTCCGCTGTATCTACTGCTGGATTTACCAGCTCGCGCAACCACTGTTCGCTGAATTTCATTCTGTTTTCCCAGGAATTCTGTTGTTAATCGTTATGACTCAATGCTTATCAGTGCCTGTAATCAGGAAAACTGACGTAAGAAACGCAGGTCATTTTCGAAGAACAGGCGCAGATCATTTACGCCGTAACGCAGCATCGCCAGACGCTCTACACCCATGCCAAAGGCAAAACCGGTGTATTCCTCAGGGTCGATACCAACAGATTCAAAGACTTTCGGATGCACCATGCCGCAGCCTAGTACTTCCATCCATTTACCGTCGCCACGATCGATATCAACTTCGATAGATGGCTCAGTGAATGGGAAATAAGACGGACGGAAGCGGACCTTAACGTCCTCTTCAAAGAACTCACGCAAGAACTGCTCCAGCGTCCCTTTCAGATCGGCAAAGCTGACATCTTTGTCGACCAGCAAACCCTCTACCTGATGGAACATCGGAGAGTGAGTCTGATCATAGTCGCAACGATATACACGACCCGGGCAAACGATACGCAGAGGCGGTTCCTGCTTCTCCATTGTGCGGATCTGCACACCGGACGTGTGCGTACGTAGCAGCGTATGCGCATCGAAGTAGAAGGTATCGTGCATTGCGCGTGCAGGATGGTGCGCAGGAATATTCAGCGCTTCGAAGTTATGGTAATCATCTTCGATCTCCGGACCTTCGGCCACACTGTAACCAATGCCTGCGAAGAACTCTTCGATACGCGCCATGGTCTTAGTTACCGGATGCAAACCACCCAGTGTTTCACCACGGCCCGGCAGAGAAACATCGATGGTTTCAGACGCCAGTTTCGCTTCCAGCGCAGCGGCATCAAAGTCAGCTTTGCGACCATTGAGCTTAGCGGTCACAGCCTGAATCACTTCATTGATACGCGCACCCGCTGCCGGACGTTCTTCCGCAGACAGCTTACCCAGGCCTTTACGCAGCTGGCTCAGCGCACCTTTTTTACCTAAATACTCAACGCGAACCTGATCCAGGTCCTGCGCATTTTCAGCCTGTTCAGCAGCGGCAATCGCTTCTGCCAAAAGGGTTTCGATGTTTTCCATTTCCGGCTCCAAGTGATGGGGTGGAATGCTGCTTTAGATATGTACGTGCAGCGTTTTCCAGAAACTCTGCTCAGCCGACTCGGCATGATATTGTTGATACAACCTGCCAAAACAGGCTCACCAGAGTTCCCAAAAAATAGGGGAAGAGCTCGCGCCCTTCCCCTATTCAAAGAATCAATTACCTACAAGAGGTGGGTGCTTATGCTAGAGCAGCTTTCGCTTTCTCTACAACAGCGGCAAAACCAGCCTGCTCGTATACAGCCAGGTCAGCCAGAACCTTACGGTCGATTTCAACGTTAGCCTTTTTCAGACCAGCGATGAAACGGCTGTAGGACATGCCGTTGATACGTGCAGCAGCGTTGATACGTGCAATCCACAGTGCGCGGAACTGACGCTTACGCTGACGACGGTCACGGTATGCATACTGACCAGCTTTAATAACTGCCTGTTTTGCTACGCGGAATACTCGAGAACGAGCACCGTAGTAACCTTTTGCCTGTTTCAGGACTTTTTTATGACGACGACGAGCAATCACACCACGTTTAACGCGAGCCATGACAATCTTCCTTTTTCAAATTCTTAAACTAAAAAATAAAAACCAATACTTAGATGTATGGCAGCATGCGTTTGATCAGAGCCTGATCAGCAGCGTGAACCTGCATCATTGGACGCAGCTGACGCTTACGCTTGGTAGATTTCTTAGTCAGAATGTGACTTGTGTAAGACTGCTTGTGCTTGAAGCCGTTGGCAGTTTTCTTAAAACGCTTAGCCGCACCGCGGCAAGATTTCATTTTAGGCATTACTAATCTCCACGCATTCGTTTGATTATTTTTCACCTGACAAACAACAAAACCCGCGGCCACTTCTTACGAAGCAGTCACGGGTATGATGGGATGCAGGTTACTTTTTCTTCTTCGGAGCAATCATCATGGTCAATTGACGACCTTCCATCTTAGGACGCTGTTCAACGGTACCCAGCTCCACCAGATCTTCTTCGATCCGGCGCATTAGCTGCATACCCAGTTCCTGATGGGCCATCTCACGACCACGGTAACGCAAGGTTACCTTTGCCTTGTCTCCGGATTCCAGGAAACGTATCAGGTTGCGTAGTTTTACCTGATAATCCCCATCTTCCGTATTAGGACGGAATTTCACTTCCTTGACCTGAATCTGGTGCTGCTTCTTCTTCGCTTCAGCAGCCTGCTTCTTCTGTTCGTACACATGCTTACCGTAATCCATCACTTTACATACGATGGGATCGGAATCAGCGATCTGTACAAGGTCAAGTCCTGCTTCCTGAGCTGCCTCAAGAGCATCTTTAAACGGTACAACGCCAATTTGGCCACCGTCTGGACCGATCAGTCGGCATTGTGTCGCACGGATATTTTCGTTAATCATTGGACCCTGCTCGCGGCGAGGGTTCCTTCTGTTATCACGCCTGATGGTACTATCTCCTGATCAGATTTTTTCCAGTTACCCTTTCTCAGCAATCTTGTTGCTAAGAAGTGCAATACACTCGTCTATAGATAAGGTACCGAGGTCCTCACCCGTCCGAGTGCGCAAGGCAACGGATCCAGACTCTACTTCCTTATCACCTACTACCAGAAGGAAAGGAACCTTCTGTAAAGTACGCTCGCGAATTTTAAAGCCGATCTTCTCATTTCTCAAGTCCGCATGTGATCTAATACCTGCTTCTTCGAGACGCTGGACAACTTTTTCGCAATATTCGCCTTGTTTATCGGTAATATTCATCACTACAGCTTGCAGCGGAGATAACCAAGCCGGCAAAGCACCTGCATAGTTTTCAATCAAAATACCGATAAAGCGCTCAAATGAACCCAAAATCGCGCGGTGCAACATCACCGGCGTTTCACGCTCACCTTCTTCGTTAACAAACTGTGCACCCAGACGACCCGGCATCGAGAAATCCACCTGAATCGTACCGCACTGCCATACACGGCCCAGACAGTCTTTCAGGGAGAATTCGATCTTAGGACCGTAGAAGGCACCTTCGCCCGGCAACTCTTCCCAATCCAGACCAGCGGTATCCAGCGCATCACCCAGAGCCTTCTCAGCTTTGTCCCAGCTCTCATCAGAGCCAACACGCTGTTCTGGACGGGTAGACAGCTTGTAAATAATTTCGGTGAAGCCGAAGTCATTGTAGACCTCGTGCAAGAAGTCGATGAAACGTGCGACTTCGTCCTGAATAGCGTTTTCAGCACAGAAGATATGCGCATCATCCTGTACGAATCCACGGACACGCATGATGCCGTGCAGAGCACCTGATGGCTCGTTACGGTGACAGCAGCCAAATTCAGCCAGACGCAACGGCAAGTCACGGTATGAACGCAGGCCCTGATTGAAGACCTGGACGTGACATGGGCAGTTCATCGGCTTAATCGCGAAATCACGGCTCTCTGAGTGAGTCGTAAACATCTGCTCAGAGAACTTATCCCAGTGACCGGATTTCTCCCACAAGGTGCGCTCGACAACTTGTGGGGTTTTGATCTCGTTGTAACCGTGCTGACGCTGTTTCGCACGCATGTAACTTTCGATCTGCTGATATAGTGTCCAACCGTTCGGATGCCAGAACACCATGCCCGGCGCTTCTTCCTGCAGGTGGAACAGGTTCAGCTGCTTACCCAGCTTACGGTGATCGCGTTTCTCAGCTTCTTCCAAACGGTGCAAGTAAGCTTTCAGCGCTTTCTTGTCGCCCCAGGCCGTACCGTAAATACGCTGCAGCATCTGGTTGTTGGAATCGCCACGCCAATATGCACCGGCAACTTTCATCAGTTTGAACGCTTTAATATGACCGGTGGATGGCACATGTGGGCCACGGCACAGATCAATAAAGTCGCCCTGAGAGTAGAAAGACAGGTCTTGATCCGCCGGAATCGCTTCCAGCAACTCAACCTTGTACTTTTCACCCATTTTCCCAAACATATCAACCGCTTCATCACGACTCATCAGAGAGCGGGACACCGGCAGGTTTTTCTTCGCCAGTTCAGCCATCTTTTTCTCGATCGCTGTCAGGTCTTCCGGCGTAAATGCACGCTCGTAAGCGAAGTCATAATAGAAACCATCATCGATCACCGGACCGATGGTCACCTGAGCTTCAGGAAACAGTTCCTGTACAGCCATCGCCATCAGATGCGCACAAGAGTGACGAATCACCTCGAGGCCTTCATCATCACGTGCCGTAACAATCGACAGCTCACTGTCTTCGGTGATGGTGTGACTTGCATCAACCAGTTCACCGTTTACTTTGCCCGCCAGTGTAGCTTTTGCTAAACCGGCGCCAATATCGGCAGCTACGTCAAAAACAGTGACTGACTGTTCGAACTCACGTTTGCTTCCATCAGGGAGGGTAATAACAGGCATTTCTTTTCCTTGCTCAGTGGTGGCCCCTACGACAGGCCACATAAGTAGTCTTATGTTTGAGAGATAAATTGAGTATTCATCGGGCAGCCGAAAGTCCGAGTGCAACGATAAAGCGGTGCATATTCTAGCGTAATCTATTCACTTAACCCAGAACCCGCTGGGTTATTTTTGATCGCTTTTTATGAAGAGGCCGTGATAGTCGTAGAACCATCAGCAGAACGCTGACTAAAACGGCCGATAACGACAACGACCACCGCAACAACTATGACCGACAGGACCAGCGTCGCACCGGCAGGCCAATCCAGCAACAACGATACGAACAAACCGATCAGGTATCCCAGCAATCCGGTCAACCAGCCCCAAAGCTGCTGACCGTTTAACATACGCACCACTAGCGCCGGTGCGATCAAACTACAAAACACCAGATAGATGCCCATGATCGGCACAGAGATTGTCACCAATACAGCAAAAACAGGATAAAACCCGGTGGCCATTGGACGACGGCACACAAACCACACCACAGGCGTTACCAGAGCCAGCCACCCGATCTGAGACCAGCTCACCCACAGAATATCTCCGTTCAGGCTTTGCAATAATGCACGATTGCCCTGCGGGTCATAGGCTAACAACACCATCAGCGCACTGGCGGACAATGCGTACAATAAGCCAATCAGTGCCTCTCGGTGATCCGGCAGGTATCGACAGATCATCGCCACCAGCGAGGTCCCGGCTAATGCCAGCACAATACCACCTAACATCTGTGTCAGTTCAGCGGGGAGTAAAGTCCACTCCCACTGCAATGCCCAGACGCCACCTAATGCAGCTAATTGGGCAATCGCCAGATCAATAAAAACGATCTCGCGTTGCAACACCTGCATACCCAGCGGCATATGGCTGAGCAATACCAAAAGCCCGGCCACCAGCGGCGGCAGCAGTATCAACCAGTCGTTCACAGCTGAGCACTCCGTAGCTCAGCGATCAGATGGTCAAACAACTGGTCAAGCGTTGAAATTCCGTCCTTTTCACTGACCGTCGAAGGCAGCGCCAGCACCGGCACGGCGATCCGTTTTGCCAGCCAGCGCGCGCTGTTATCTGACTGATACCAGTTGTGCATGATCGCTAATGGCTTCTCAGCCTTAAGCTGCTGAGTCAGCGTATCCAAATGACTCAGCGTGGGAGATACACCCGGCGCGGGTTCCAGATCGGCAACCGGCTTTATCTTCAACCAGCGCAGCAGATAGGAGAACGTGGTGTGCTGGACAACGACGGATTTTCCAGACAGCGCTAACGCCTGCTGCTTCCACTGTAAACGCTTCTGCTTCCAATGTTTCTGCCACACCTGAAACGTCTGTCGATACTGTTCAGCCTGCTCAGGATCCAGTTGCATCAACCGCTGGCTAAAATGGCGAGCAACTGTTTGAACCCGATCAGGGTCCAGATGCAAGTGTGGATTACCCTCAGCATGCACATGCCCCCGCCCCACCAGCGCTTCCTGATGTTTTTCGATGGTGCTGACCACATCAGCAGCGTAAAACATACCCGGCTCGCCCTCGCGAACAGCCGGGTTGGAAGCACGCTGCTGGAGGGCAGGCAACCACCCTTCCTCCAACGCAGCACCACTGCAAAACGCGATATCTGCACGCCGCAGACGTGCAATCAGGCTCGGGCGCGCCTCAATATAGTGAGGATCCTGATAAACATGGGTTGCACTGTAAATATCCGCCTGCGGAGCCAACGCCCGCGCCAGCGCAGCCCATTCGGGCTCGCAGGCAAAAATATTCAGCGCGCTGGCAGGCTGTGTAACCAACCAGACGCAGACGAGCCCCAGCAGTTTAGAAACTGTGCGCATCGTGGGCCCCAAAGCTGATCAGGTATTGCAGCGTGACCGCATTGTCTTCACCTTCAATGCCCTCGGCATCCTGATGCGTGTACTGCAAACGTACGGTTTGGGTATGCGTTGGATTCCACGCGGCCATCAATGTGGTTTCACGTAGGTCAGCATTTTCATACACGCCCTCTTCGTGTTCCTGTCGGGCATTCAATTCACCGTAGCGCACACCCACAGACCATTCAGGTGCAAAGCGATAGACGGCTGCGGTATACCAGCCGTCATGATCACCCGCACCCGCTTCCGGTGAGATATCGGTAACCTTGAAGTACTCTGCTGAAACGCTGAGCTGCTGGGATTTGTTGTTACCGGAAGGTGACCACTTCCACACCGCATCCGCGATATACATGTGCTCTCCGCTGAATGCTGCACCGTGGCTGTGACCTGCATGTTCCTCTTCATGCTCATGATCTTCTTCATCTTCATGCTCTTCTTCATGACCGGCATGCAGATCCATGCGGTTACGCAGATAACTCACCCCGGCCTGCCAACTCTGGGATTCATCGATGTCATCCCCCACTTTGGTTGCCAATGTCCAGGCTCCCACCGAAGGGCCTGACTCAAAACTCCCCAGGTGATCGCCGGTGAATGCTGCCGCACTCAGTTGCCAGTAGATATCCGTTGGCAATACCGCACGTACACCCAAACCATCATCGAAGTAGTGATTACCTAAAAATCCACGGTAGACCAGAGGACGTTCTACAAAATTATCCGCATGCGAATGCTGCCCATTCAGATAGCCCAGATCCGCCAGAAAACGACCGGCGCGTACCGAGAGACCCGCCGGTAAACTCAAGGTTTCCAGATAAGCTTCTTCGATATCTCCGTTGTTCTCCACATCATTCACTTCTGCTATGGCCGTCAAACGGGCGCTGAAAAGATCTGCAATCTGGTGCTGAACAGATAACTCGGTGTGCCCTAAGCCCAAACCATCCTCGCGTCCACCCAGCGCGGTGTTATCAGATTTGTAAT
>NZ_JBFGYC010000146.1:0-7741 GCF_041587635.1 Pontibacterium sp.
ACTACATCAACAAGATGTATCTGGAGAACAAACTGGCTGAGAAAGATGGCCTGACCATCTGCGGTGAAAAGATCGATTTGGGTAAAGTTAAGATCCCTGTCTACTTCCTGTCTGCGATTGAAGATCACATCGCACCTTGGAAAGGCACCTTTACGGGTACCGAACTGTTTAAAGGCAACATCGAGTTCGTACTGGGCGCGAGCGGACACGTTGCAGGTGTTATCAACCCTGCTTCTAAGAACCGTCGTAACTACTGGACGAAGGGCGAACTGGGTCAGGGTGCTGATCACTGGCTGGAAACTGCTGAGAAGCAGGAAGGCTCTTGGTGGCCTCACTGGTCTGAGTGGGTTAAGCGTCGTGGCGGTAAGAAAGTTGACGCGCCTGCAACCTGCGGTAGCGCTGAATACGCCGAGATCGAGCCTGCTCCAGGTCGTTACGTGAAAGCACGTGAAGCCTGAGTAGTCACTGCTTGAATAAAAGCCGGAGCTGAAGCTCCGGCTTTTTTATGTTCAAACATGACAAAATCTGCATTTAACGTATCAATGCAACTTTAAAACACCAGGCACCAGCACGCCGCCTTTATGCAATAAATTAGCGGGTTTACCTTGATCAGGTAAACGGTAGTCACAGACTCCATTTGGAAATACGCGCTGCAACTCAAACCGATAGGGGCGCATCTCAATCTCGCCATACACGCCTGCATCAATCGCCTCACTTACCGTTTGTCGCTGGCATTTAAATAACTCACCACTCGTAGGCGCACCCGCAACCATCCGCGAATCTCTAAAAGGTGGATACTGGCGATAGCAAGCTCCATGTAACCGCTTATTCCAGTCACCGTCCCAAACCGAGGGACCAGACGCCAGCAGGTTGCCATCGGCATCATAGCAGCGATCCTCCGCATCATCCGGCCGGTTTTCTGCAACACCTAACGAAGGTGATCGCGCAATATTATCCATCCAACGATCGATCAACATAAACGCATCCGATACCGGGTCATGAGGACGACGCGTCATCCAAATCAGCTGATTATCCGCACTCCCCTGTCCGTCAATAAGTCTCTGTCGCGCAGAAAACGAGGCAAAGCTGTGATGCATATCCAACGCATCATCCAAGTAGTGACGCAAGTCGATAATGGGAATGTTGGCATGCCCAAGGAAGACCTGACCCGACCTGTAGGCTGCTTCAATCGCTTTCAGATCACCTTCCCCCCGCTTAGCGGGCGTATTCCCCTTATCAGGGCTCAGATACATATTGTGCTGCCCCCAGGGTGAGAAGTTCAGTAGCCCGGCCATTCCACCAATGCCTCCTAGTTTCCAGTACCGCTCCGGCGCCATTTTCCCTGCAGGCTTCCAACTCCCAATATTGGCATTGAGATGTAGGAATTCTTCTGGCGTCAGGCGCTCATCCCGCAGTGCACCCAGTCCATACTGAACCCCAACGTTATCCCACGTCTGACGTGCGTATCCCTGAGCATCCGTTCCCAACATATATTTCATATCATCCCAATAACTCCAGTGCCCCTGTTCAAGAACACTCCGACTGTAACGGCCGGTATGAAACAGATATTTTGGATTGTTCACCAGCGGTGTTAAGCCTCGCCACGCTCGGACACACTCATTGCTGCCAGAGTTAAGGTGGGGAGATCTCTGACGCACCAGCAGCGCTATGTCATACAACAACGAACGCATACTGAACGCAGTATCACTGGCATTCAGACCTTCAACGAGGCTGCGTTGCGACCAATCTCGCCAGCGCGGGTTGTGACTGGCCAGCACATCAAAGTAGTATTCCAGTAGCTCGCAATCAAACACATAGTGCGTTTGTGTGATCATATCTGGATATGCATAAAGCGGAATGGCTGCATCAAGCAATCCCGGTAAATTTTGGGCCAACAGATATTGTTGGATAGCACCGCCTGAACCGCCTATGCCGACGGTATATTTTGGTTGACCATAACGTGCCATGAACTGCCGTTTGACCCGCATAGCGGTTTCTTCCGCTAACCAGATATTATAGTGATTAGTGGTTTGATTGGCCGTTGAGTACGCAATTGCGTAGCCTAAACGTAGCTGCTCTATGCGCCTCTTAAGCAACCCTCTCTGAGAAAGGCGCCCCTGAACCTTTCCAATACCAACGCCACCACGGAACTGATAGACCAGGCGCTGATTCCACAGGTCCGTATCCACCTGCCCGGGCATATTAGATTCGGCACGTTCACGACTGCCTATCGCCGCCAGCATGTAGATAAATCGATTAATCGTTCCTGTTTCCACGCGCACAATAAATTCAGTGGATACACCATTCACAACAATCTCAGCAATATCCTCTGCGGCATCCTCAAGCGGAAAGAACTGATCGGTACCTCGTTTGTTGTAAAAGTAACCAACACGTGTGGGAAGCAAACAGTCTTTGCTATAGCCAATAATTTGAGCAGTTTTTCTTCCGTTTACCTCTTTGAAGACCGGAATTCCGATGTGGTGCTGATTATCAACCAGTGGCTGTCCGAGTTCTGAGTCTTCTGTTCGGCAATAGAAAGGGTACTGGGCAGGCCCGGCATATAACGTTTCATGCGGACCAACATCACCCACCGGTATCGGATATGAATAGGTATCAAGCGGGCGCGATGCGATACGTGGGTGCGGCCCGCGATAGGGCGGAATACTGGACGCAACATCCATACCCGGCGGCAAACCCACCACGGGATTACTCACTGCGGGTCGATCTATGAGCATACTTAATGCGCTATAACCCAGCAGTATTGTCACGGCTAACAGACACAACAGCAGTGCCGTTGCTCTTCCTACAAACCGCCAGACACTCGTTCGTCGCTGCATACACGAAGCACCCTGAATGACATTTGTACCTTCAATATAGTGCCCACCGTCACAACTTTGATCGCAAATTGATCAAATTCTCAGAAACAATCTACACTTTTTAATATGCCCTGCCTCTGCACAACAGCAGACAGACCTCTCTATTCGATGGGAACAGACCGATGGACAGACGAAGTAGAAGAACGCCCCCGCTCTTAAGACCGGACTGCCGGATCCTACGAGTTATAGCCGTTTCGCTGATGTTCGGGTTCATTACCGCTTGTTCCGTTCATCAAAATCATTCAACTGCACAACATCTTGCAATCAATCTTTCCCCCAAAGACCTGAAGCAAAATGGGTTGGCTTTTATGAGCCCCTCCACCGTATCAGGCCGAGAGGAAGATAAGCAGGCGCTGGCTTTTATTGTTGGTCGCGTATTGCAGCAGGAACGTCCTGATATCCGTCAGGTCTCACTGCCTCATGCGTTAGGCGCCATCAATAACGCAGGCCTTGCCCGTGACTACAAACAGATGTTTGAGGATTACCAAAGTACGGGGATTTTTAGCCAACAAATACTCGGAGAGATTGGTGATGCAGTAAATGCCCGTTATGTGATACAGCTGAATCTTGCGAGCTTCAATCAAGGCAGCAGAGGCCGTTTCAGTCTTCTCGGTTATCGTCTATTCCAGACTAAGCATGCGGATATACGCATGTTCATTCAGATCTGGGATACATCGACCGGCTCCATCGCCTGGGAAGGGGTTGAAGAACTTATCGTTGCTGAAGAAACCAGCAGCGAAAAAGTTATCAACTTCACAACCGTGGTTGAAGCGTCTGCACGTAATTTAATCAAGCTACTTCCCCAATCCGAGGTCGATCCCAGCCAACTATCTCATGCAACCTCTGCGCAATAATCCGCAGAGGGTATAGAGTCGTTGCACTCAAATACAACTGGCTCTATGCTGCGGGGCAAATGACGTGAGAACAGCCTCATGATCGCTGTCGATTAGATTTAAACGCAGACTGCTGTCAGGCGTGCAAATAAGGAATTTATGCAACCTATCCGATTATGGAAGGCGAGCCAGGCGGCCGTCCGCTTTGAACGTTTACCCACGGTTTATTACTCTGCAACGCTAACAGAACATCTAATTGTTATTGAGCACTGCATCGATAACCTGATCCGTTCTTGCATAGGAACGCGCCGTTCACACATAGGCAGCGTTCCCGGTCGACCTCAAGCCAATCACCGTTTCAACGATTTCGTCTGATATGAAAAAGTACAGCAATCGGTGGACTGAGGTCCGCCAGTTACTTGTGATTGGCTGGCCGATTATTGTCGCCCAGGTTTCCCAAACAGGTATGGGGTTCGTAGATACCCTGATGTCCGGACGCTATGGCCCGCAGGACCTTGCTGCCATAGCTATTGGTTCTAGTATTTGGCTACCTATATTCTTGGCCGCCTCTGGCGTGCTCATGGCCACCACCCCTCTAGTTGCTCACCTTGTCGGAGGTAACCAGCTACCCCGTACCCGAGAGGTGCTCGGCCAAGGCGGACTCATTGCACTGGTCCTCGGTGTGCTTTCGGTATTGATTCTGCACAATACACTTCCAGTTCTGCAGTGGATGGCCGTCGATCCAGAGTTGGCGGCTAAAACGGATAACTATTTGAAAGCGATATCCTGGGGTTTTCCGGCAATCCTGATGTATCAGGTAATACGTAGTTTTTCAGAAGGCTTTGGTAAAACACGACCTATCATGAAAATTGCGATCCTAGGTTTGCTCGCAAATATTCCACTGAATTATGTACTGATCTACGGCAAGCTCGGATTACCCGAACTGGGTGGCGTAGGCTGCGGCTGGGCAACCGCAATTGTTATGTGGCTCACATTAGGGGCAGGTATATTGTATCTTCGCCGCAGTACAACGTTTGTTGAATGCCGCCTGTTTCAGGGCCCCCTTTTACCGCCTATTCAAACACTGGGACACTTTCTGCGCCTGGGACTGCCAATTGGTATGGCACTGCTCATTGAAGTCAGTATGTTTGCGATTATCGCCTTATTGCTCGCCGATTTAGGCGAAGTCATTGTAGGCGCTCATCAGGTTACATTGAGCTTCACTGGGATGATTTTTATGATTCCACTCAGCATATCAATGGCGCTAACCATCCGTGTGGGACACCGCCTAGGAGCCAACAAAGAGGAAGGAGCACGTGTCAGTGCTGCAACGGGCGTGATGATAACTATCGGCTTTGCCGTTGTGAGTGCAACAACTATGGTCCTGTTCGCACCACAGATTGTTTCACTCTATACCGACAGCGAGGAGATCATTGAGATCGCTGTCAGTCTGATCGGAATAGCAGCAGTATTTCAGTTCTCTGATGCCATTCAAGTCTCATGCGCAGGCGCCTTGCGGGGTTACAAAGATACCAACATCCCATTACTGATTGTCTTTATCGCGTATTGGGTGATCGGCCTGCCAGTTGGATTTATGTTGGCGAAAACAGATCTACTCGTCCCCGCCATGGGGGCCAAAGGCTTTTGGATTGCGCTGGTGATCGCATTAACGATTGCCGCTGCCATGCTGGCTCGCAGACTTATCTGGCGCAGCCGAACCGGCACCGCCAACTGAACCATTACATGTTCTGAAAAGTCCGCTGCTGATAAAAATCGGTAAACAATTCGGCAGTCATAGGACGAGCAAACAGGTAACCCTGACCGTAGTCACATCCAACACTGGTCAGCAACGCTCGCTGCTCTTCGGTTTCAATACCTTCAGCGATCACTTTGATACCCAGTTTATGGGCCATCACTATGATCGCTTCGCAGAGAGCCATATCGTCCGATTCAGCGGTCAGGTTGCTAACAAAGGCCTTATCGATCTTGAGATAATCGATATCAAAGCGACGCAGATACGCCAATGATGAATAGCCCGTTCCAAAGTCATCCAGCGCGACCTGAACATCAGCATCTCTGAACATCAGCAGCTTGCGACTCACTTCCGGCCCTGTATCCATCAGCAACCCTTCCGTTATCTCAACCGTCAGTGCCGAACCCGGCAACCCCAGACGCTTCAGCGCATTCACCCATATTTCTGGTTTACACGCCTCTTCAAGAAACTGCACAGGAGAGGTATTCACTGACACTTGAAAGTCTTTATCCAGCGTCTCTCGCCATTGATTAACCTGATGAGCTGCCTGACGGAACACCCAATCTCCAATTTCAAGAATGCGCCCGGTTTCTTCCGCAACGGAGATAAACTCTACCGGTGAAACAAATCCTCTTTGAGGATGCTGCCAACGAATTAACGCTTCAGCTTTATTAATAACGCCTGTCGCCAACTCCACTATCGGCTGATAGCTGACGCTAAATTGATCTTCTTGCAACGCAACCCGCAGGTCTTTCCCCAACTGCACGCGATTCAACGCGGCCTGATGCATCGATGGCGTAAAATAGGAGTATCGGTTACGCCCACCATTCTTAGCCGCATACATCGCTTGATCGGCGTTTTTCAGTAGCTGATCGATACTATTGGCATCATCAGGGAAGAATGTCACACCAATACTGGCTGTGATGTAAGCGGTATCACCTGCCAGGTCAAAAGGCTCGGCCAGTGCTGAGATAATATTTAGCGCTACCCGTTCAACACAATCGATCTCGTCCAGCTCCCCCAATATCACCGTAAATTCATCTCCCCCCTGACGCGCCACCGTATCCGAACTGCGAACTGCATCCTGAATGCGTTTCGCGGCCTCGACCAGCAGAATATCCCCCATATCATGACCCAGAGTATCGTTCACCTCTTTAAAACGATCCAGATCGAGGAACATCAAAGCCATGCGCTGACTGGCACGCGCGACCTTTTTCATCTCCTGAGACATACGATCACGCATCATATTGCGGTTGGGCAGCCCCGTCAGAGCGTCAAAATTGGCCTGTTTCCATATCAACTCATCCGCTGCGCGCTTGTCCGTAATATCACGACTGATTCCCATCACCCCATACAACGTGCCGTCAAGGCCATAGAAAGGCGCCTTATACACATCCAGTACCACCTCACGGCCATCCGGATAATAGGAGGTGCATTCGTAGGATTGGGCTTCCCCGGTGGACATAATTTCCTGGTCCTTTTTACGCACCAGTTCAGCGACATGTGGCTCAAATAACTGCAGATCATTTTTATCCCGCAGTTCAACTTCAGAGGAATCTGTAAACGCTTCAAATGCTTTGTTACAGCTGACATATTGGCGATCATTATTTTTTACGAAAACCAGATCAGGAATGGCATCAATCAAACCACGCAATAACCCACGCTCCCTGTTCAGTAACGCCTCACTTTCGCGCAATGCTTTTTCTGCCATACGCCGATCTCGCTGACGACGTAAGATCAGAGCCATAAATAATGTACCAAATGGGAAAATAGCGATAATAGGAGGCACAACCTTAGTGAAGATCACCGCATGCATTTCGGCGGGCATAAGCAGCATACAGGCTGCAACTGTGAGCTCGACAACCAACCCAAACAAGTAGAGACGCCACCAACTCAGAGACCAACCGAAACGGTTTGAACAGTAACGCCAGAAAAGCCCCACCGCAGAGGTCGAAAGAATAACCACCGATCCGACAATCGCACCTCCCCCCCCCTGGTACAAGCGGAAGGCAACAGTCATCACAACAGCAATCAGCGTAGTACGCCAACCAAAAAACAGACCACAAAGGCTCAGCAATACCCAGCGTGAGTCAAAAAAGATCCCCGGCTCCAATTCCCAGGGGGTGGACATCACCGCAATCCCAATCGCCCCCACTAATACGCCGGACAAACAGTCTCGCAATACGCGGTTTGAGATACTGCGCAAACCCAGAGTGTCATATATCACTCCCAACCCGAGCAATAGTATTGCGTTATTGAGGAGCGCCGAAAAACTGGCT
>NZ_JBFGYC010000147.1:0-7721 GCF_041587635.1 Pontibacterium sp.
GGCCCTGCTGGACATGACCGATCGCGCGGATACGCCCTTCAACAAGCTCTCCTACGGTGACCAGCGCCTACTGCTGATTGCCCGTGCGATGGTGAAACACCCGCCCCTGCTGATCCTCGATGAGCCGTGTCTGGGGTTGGATGATATGAACCGTCAGCTGGTATTAGCGCTGATCGAGAAAATCTGTGCCGGCAGCGAGACCTCGGTGCTCTATGTAAACCACCATCCGGAAGATCAGATCAAAGGTATCGACAACTATTTGGCTCTTGAGAAGAAATAATGAGAAGCCGATCACGTCTGCCCGTCATTCACGGGCAGACCACATCACTCGTTCCCACGCTCCCGTGTGGGAACTTAGACCTACTCACCTTGCGGGAACGGTTACGACAGCTGTATGGATTCCCACGGAGGACCATGGGAACCAGTACAATCCCACACCCCGGACCGACCTGATTCACGCTTAGAACAAGGTATTCAGCTTATCCAGTTCCGGCTGAATATCCCCGATGTTTTCCCTCACCCATGCTGCGTTGTAGTACGTATCAAGGTAGCGCTCGCCACTGTCACACATCAACGTCACGATAGAGCCTTGCTCACCGTTCGCTTTCATCTCCTGTGCCACCTGCAACGCGCCCCAGAGATTGGTTCCGGTCGACGCACCCGCTTTGCGCCCCATACGCCCTTCCAGCCAATAAAGGGTGGCGATACTGGCGGTATCTGGCACTTTTATCATCACGTCGATGATCGCAGGCTGAAACGAGGCTTCCACCTGCGGACGACCAATCCCCTCGATTTTACTGCCCACGGACGCGGTCAGCTCGGTATCACCTGACTGGTAGCTGTCGTAGAACACGGAGTATTCCGGATCAACCACCAGCAGGCGAGAGTCCAGCCCCTTATAGCGAATATAGCGCCCGATGGTCGCTGAAGTGCCGCCCGTGCCCGCACTCATCACCACGGTATGCGGCACCGGATGAGGCTCTGCTTCCATCTGGCGGAAGATGCTTTCAGCGATATTATTGTTACCCCGCCAGTCGGTGGCCCGCTCGGCGTAGGTAAACTGATCCATGAAATAGCCCCCCAGCTCATCTGCGACTTTCACCGCTTCGCTGTGCATCTGTGTGGCCGACTCAACAAAATGGCAACGACCGCCATAGAGTTCGATCTGTTTGATTTTGCTTTGTGCAGTACTGCGGGGCATCACGGCGATAAAGGGCACCCCGATCATGCGGGCAAAGTACGCTTCAGAGACCGCACTGCTGCCTGAAGACGCCTCCACCACCGTGGTGTTTTCCGTAATTTTTCCATTACAGAGGGCGTACAAAAACAGGGAGCGTGCCAGACGGTGCTTCAGACTGCCGGTCGGATGAGTGCTTTCATCCTTGAGATAAATATCAATCCCTTCAATCTTCAAACCTTCCAGCCTGATGAGATGCGTATCCGCAGACCGCTGATAATCTGCAGAAATTTTGCCAACTGATTCAGCCACCCAAGACGACATAACCAACCCTCTGTTCAGAATGAAATCACAGGCTTTAATCTAGCAAGGGTGCGGTAGAAATATTTTGCTAGCTCTTGACAACACACGCCCCAAAAGAGAATTATTTTTCATTCAAGACAACAAAAATAGAATTAAATACTATGGATAAGACAGACAAGAAGATTCTGAGCCTGCTACAGGCTGACTGCACCCTTTCCGTCAGCGAGATTGCAGAGCACGTAAACTTATCCACAACCCCTTGTTGGAAGCGGATAAAGCGACTGGAAGACGAAAAGATCATCAAAGCACGGGTCGCCCTTCTCGATGGCGCAAAGATTCAGCTGGGTATCTCAGTGTTTGTGCATATCAAAACCCAGCATCACGATACGGAGTGGCTGGAGAACTTCGCCTCACGGGTGATGCATTATGATGAAGTGGTGGAATGCTATCGCATGTCGGGTGAGTGGGATTACCTATTACGCGTGGTCGTGAAGGATATCGCAGCCTTTGATGCTTTCTACAAAAACCTGATCAACGGAATCGACGGCCTGTCCAATGTCACCTCAAGCTTTTCGATGGAAGAGATCAAATACACCACCAAGCTCCCCATCACCTAAGCCCTAACAGAGAGGTGAATACCTTAGTCGCGGCAAAGTCGTTAGATTTATTCCCGGCATAGATCTTTTAGCCAATTGCGAAAACCGCTTCCGACCACTATCGTCGCCGGATTGATATTATTGATGGATCATTCCATGTCGAACCGGGACAGCCAAGCGATACTCTCACCTGACTACTTTAAACAAGGCAGCCTTGTTCTGATCCTCGGTGTCATCGCCGGTTTTGTGGCGGACTATCTGTTTAATCTGACCCTCAGCCAGGCGCTTTCCAGCCATGAATACGGTGACTATAAGGTTGCGTATGCGTTTGCCGCGATAGCCAGTGTATTGATACTGCTGGGCGGGGATCGGGTCGCTCCGCGGGTACTGTCAGGCCCTTTGGCTAAAGGCGACAACCGTGGAGTGTGGGAATTTTTGCGCTTTTATCTATGGATCGGCGCGGCACTCTCTTTGGTGGTCATCGTCTGCACCTGCGCCGCCAGTGTGATGCACCTGGGCACCTCCGATCTGCAAGACCATCACCCCCTGTTGCTGATGTCGTTTGTGCTGCCATTGATTGCGATTGGCGCACTCCTGAGCCGGATTCTGCAATCTGCGAAACAACTGGCGCTGTCCAACTTACCCTGGCGAATCGCATTACCCTTGCTAAAGATCACACTGATTTTGGGATTGATGTCGGCCTTTACCAGGGTTGAGCTATGGCAGGTCATCGCATCGGGTGCGCTCTCCGTATGCGCGATTATTGGCTGGCAATGGCACAAAATCCGGCAATTGAATCTGGTCACACTTCAGCGCGCGCCCGATACCCTGCGTGGACAACAGCTTCTGAAGCTATCGGTGCCGATGATGCTGGCGATGCTGATCACCCTTGCCCTCAATCAGATCGACCTCTTCATGTTAGAGATGCTGGCAGAAGAGCATGACGTAGGCCATTTCGCCGCGGCAGCCACCACCGCACATGTGTTGCCCGTTGCACAAGTCACCATTGCCGGGCTGTTCCTGCCGCTGATTGCGCCAGCATTAGAACACGGAGAAAAAGCGGCCCGCACCCTATTCTGGCAGGGCCAGAAGATCATCACAGTGGCGATCATCGTACTGGCCGCAGGGCTGATCATCTCCGGACAGTGGTTGCTCTCATTTTTTGGCAGTGATTTCTTACAGGCGAAACAAGCACTGGTTTATCTGATTTCAGGTTATGCGGTTTGGGCACTGGCCGCGTTTTCATCCACCTGGCTGCAATACTCCCACAAGGGCAGCTATGTGGTGCTGATTGGCTGCATCACCCTGTCCATTGATGCAGTCTGTAACTTCTGGTTCATCCCGTTATACGGCATCAACGGTGCGGCAATTGCCACCATGCTTGCGATGAGCCTGGCGGCGCTGATGACGTGGGCGGCCTACTACTGGCATCAGGTGCAACTCACTCAGCAAGCCCGACAACAAAACGGTTGAAGGGCTTGTAGGCGTAATCAGATTTATTGCGCGGTCCAGCCACCATCCACGGGCAAGGCCGTCCCGGTAATTGATGCGGCCGCGTCACCGCATAAAAAGATCACCATCTCCCCCAGCTGCTCAACGGTAACAAACTTCTTTGTCGGTTGTGCCTTTAACAACACATCCCGCTTCACCTCGTCTTCAGTGATGCCACGGGCTTTGGCAGTATCAGGAATCTGTTTCTCGACCAGCGGCGTCAACACATACCCCGGACAGATCGCATTCACCGTAATACCCTGTTCTGCCGTTTCCAACGCGACCGTTTTAGTGAAACCCACCAACCCATGTTTCGCCGCGACATACGCCGATTTATAGGGCGACGCGACCAATCCGTGGGCGGAGGCCAGATTGATAATACGTCCCCAGCCCTGCGCTTTCATCTCCGGCAGTGCCAGCTTGGTGGTATGGAATGCACTGGAGAGATTGATCGCCATGATCGCGTCCCACTTCTCGGTCGGAAACTCATCCACCGGCGCAACGTGCTGAATGCCTGCGTTGTTCACTACCACATCGATCTGTCCAAAGGACTCTATCGCCTGCGCCATCATCGCCGCAATCGACTCAGAACAGCTCATATCAGCAGCGGAATAGACGACCTGCACACCGTAGGTCTCTGCCAGATTGGCTCGAATTTTCTCGATCATCTGTGGATTGCCAAAGCCATTGAGCATGACGTTCATACCGTTTTTTGCCAGTGCGGTTGCGATACCCAGACCTATTCCGCTGGTTGAGCCTGTCACAATGGCATTTTTACGTTGGGTCATCGGTGGATCTCCGTTGATTATTATTAGAACGTTCTCAACGTCACTGCGGATGGGCTTCTATATCAGCCCTCTGTTGGCTACTCAGTGACGAATCCAACCTAGAGCAAGACAGATGCCACAAAGGACATTCTCTTAAATAACAAACGGTTATAGATCTTTAAGATTCAACAGCGATGTTCATACGACCGACGAACTGGATAGAAAATAAGACAGATCCCGGACAGATGTATGACATATCGCTCAATTTCTAGAAACCGCAGACAAGATCGTGACAGGTGCCATACCTGAAGCCCAAAAGGCGTTGCATTGCACCGGGGAGATACTTGGGGTGTAAAGAGATGTAAAGATACAAAGACAGAGCATCTTTGACACGGAAGGGGCGCGTAAGCGCGAAGATCAACGGTATGTGGCGGCTTCGCCAGCGACATCTGTCACTGAACGAAGCCTAATCCAGAAGGGATTGATGCCCGATCACGTGGGTGATCAGATACGAAAGCGACTGATCTCCGATTGCAGGTTTGTCGCCAGCTTCTTCAGACGTTCCCCACTGGCAGAGACCGTATTGGCAGCTTCCACCGTTGTCTCAGCACCTTTGGTAATGGTCATTAAATTACCGTTCATCTCTTCAGACACTAAACTCTGCTGCTCAGTCGCAGCAGCCACTTGCAGACCCATATCACGCACGCGGCTCATATCAGTGACGATCAGGCTTAACTTGTCACCTGCATGCTTAGCAGCATTCACACTGTCTTCAGCACGCTGCCGTGACCGATCCATCACATCTACCGCTTTACGCGCCGCTTTGCTCAACCGCTCGTTCAGGCTTTGAATCTCTTCGGTGGAATCACGGGAGTGACGCGCCAATTCCCGTACCTCATCCGCCACAACCGCGAAACCACGGCCGGTTTCACCCGCACGCGCAGCCTCAATCGCCGCATTCAGCGCCAGCAGATTCGTCTGATCCGATATTTTCTGAATATGACTCAGCACGTTACTGATCTGCTCAGTGTCTTTTTCGAGGTCTTTGATGACCGCTGCCGCTTCCTCAACTTCTGCCGCCAGTTCCTGGATTTTAGCGATGGAGCTATCCACATCGCGATTGCCATCATCGGCTTCCTGATCCGCATTCTCAATTGCCACCGAGGTTTCACCCGCACTGCGCGCTACCTCTTCGATACTAGCCGTCATTTCCGTCATCGCGGCCGACAGCAGCTCCGATTCCTGCGCCTGCCGGTCCAGCGCACCGCTGGTTTCCTTCGCACTGCTCGACAGTTCTTCAGCGTTGCTGGTCAGTTGGTTGGTGCTGTTTGTTATCTCACGAATGAGTCCCTGAAAAACCTCTAACGTAGAATCGATGCGCCCACTCACCCGGCCAAACTCATCGTGACTGTTCACCTCGGTACGTACCTGCAGGTCTCCTCCCGCCACGCGTTCCATGACATCGTGAATCCGTTCCAGTGGCTCAATGATCGACCGCCCGATGACAGCAGCAACCCCCGCCATGAGCGCCAGCGCAATCACCAACTGAACCACCAACTGGATCAGGTTATCACTGAGTGTTTCCTTCAGGTCATCGATATAAACGCCGCTGCCAATCACCCAGCCCCACGGATTAAACGCACGGGCATAGGATAGCTTTGGCTGAGGCTCCGTCTTGCCAGCATGGGGCCAGTCATAGCGAAATAGAGCCGTACCCCTTGCGGAGCCGATCAACGCGGCCATATCACTGAACAGTAGCTGGCCGCTGCTGGTGCGGGTTCGGCTCATATCTTTACCAACCAACGAGCGATTACCCCCATGTACCACCATGGTCGCTGAACGATCAATAACGAAGAAGTATCCATCCTCTCCATAGGTCATATTTTCCAATAAGATACGCGCTTCACTGCGTGCATCTTCTGCCGTGATCTGACCGCTATTTACGCGCGTCTCCTGCTCCTCTAACACACTGTAGGCACTATCGATCAGTACCTGCAGCTGCAGCTCCCGCTCGGCATACAATGAGGCCCGCATCTCGACCAGTGCCATCACCGTCAGAACGATCAATGCCGCAGCAGCCAGCAAAATGAGGCTCCATAGCTTGTGGCGCACCGAGAGATTGGAAAACTTCATTCTGCAACACTCCATATTATTGCGAGAGTTTCGCTCTGAAACTCAAAGACAAACTGAATAAGAGAAAACATCTGAAAACCGCTCAATCACGCAGGCCTATGACAGGTCTGATCTGGCCACCCGCCCACAGCTGCGACTAAGTCTATGCAGCCCGTGTTTTCCAATACTGATAGAGGACGCTAGTACGCGACCATTAACCCGATCACTTTCAAACAAATACTCAATTTCAAAACTGAGATAAAATCAGGACAGACCCTTTTAAAGCAATAATAAAAACAATTCAAGAACTCATATTTTTAAAACACGTTTATGGTGATAACCATCACAATTTCAGACGTTCAAAGCAAAATAAGAAAACACACCGTTCCGAAAAACCTCACATTCAAACACCCGTATGAAATAGACCGTTCAAGGTCTACTCATAATTCAAACAAGCTATCAGTGTTAGACGCTCTTCACTGTCACACGCACCCTGCGTAACCCTCTTCGTGCGCCGCCTGGCCTTGTACACGCTTTGGCGCACACTTGTATAACAATCCCCCTTCATTCAGTCATATATTTGCTACGCTGAAAGCACATGGATTGAGGAGAACGGTGCGAGATGTTGTTACGGGTATTGTGCTGCCAGCTTGGACTTATCGCGCTATTGGGAATCTCTCCTGTCGCAACAGCGGCCTTAGAACTGACGGCCGAGGAAAAAAGCTACCTGAGCACTCGGGAGCCAGTGAAGTTTTGCGTTGACCCGAACTGGATGCCCTTTGAAGCGATTGATAAACAGGGACGCTATACCGGCGTAAGCTCCGACTTTATGGAGGAGTTCGCACGCTTACTGAATATCCAGCTCGAACTAGTCCCCACCGAGAACTGGAGCGAATCGCTCAATAATGCAAAACAGCGGGTTTGTGATCTGCTGCCCATGATCAATATCAGTCCTGAGCGCGAACAGTTTCTAAGCTTTACGGAACCTTACGTATCCATGCCTGTGGTGCTGATCTCTGACCAAAACACTCGCTATCTCGACGGCTTAAAAAGTCTGGAAGGCCATAAACTGGTCATCCCGGCGGGCTATATCTTTGCCGAGCATGTTCGCGATAACTTTCCACAGCTTGACGTTCAATATGCCGACTCACTGCTAGAGTCGCTGCGCACGGTTGCTAAAGGTGAAGCCATGGCCACAATGGCGACCCTGCCTATCGCGCTTTATCAGATTGAACGTCATGGTCTGGGAACCCTAAAAATCAGCGGACATACCAA
>NZ_JBFGYC010000148.1:0-7705 GCF_041587635.1 Pontibacterium sp.
CAGGAACGTTGTAGCCCTGAGCCTGAAGTTCAGCAACACATGCTTTCAGCTGAGGGATAGAAGCACTGATGTTTGGCAGCTTAACGATGTTAGCTTTAGGGTCCTGAGTCAGGTTGCCCAGGAAGGCCAGACCATCCTGTACCTGCTGATCGTCAGACAGGTTTTCAGGAAATGCGGACAAGATACGGCCTGCCAGGGAGATGTCAGTAATTTTAACGTCGATACCCGCTGCAGATGTAAAAGTGCGGACGATTGGCAGCAGAGAAGCAGTTGCCAGCGCTGGAGCTTCGTCAGTCAGCGTGTAGTAAATGGTTTGCTCTGGTGTAGTCATTCTAATCCCCAAGTGTATATAGCTCTGGAATGGCCATAGGCTTCGTGTAAGGTGACTTGTGGTCGCCTTTGTCCCTTATCCGAACTTCGTCGGATTTAAACTCGTTGGTTATAATTTTTCGCGATGTAGTATACAGAAAAAATCGTGACGTTTGTATGTTGAATTGTTGCACCAAAGGCTAATAAATCGACCTCTATACCGCACTGCAGCAGGGAATGGGGCCTATATCTAAAGTCGGAGATCAGTGTAGAATTTTTACAACACCTTGTAGTACGGGCGTTTCAGCATGGCTTTTCCAAGTGTGTACGCAACGTAAATGAACACTATTTAACCGCTTGTTTCGCTCTCGCAGAAAAGTGATGATGGCGTGAGGCAGTTCACTCGTTCAAGCTGATATTTCAGTTGAACAATATGCGAGATCAGGGATCTGCTGCTATAGCTACTGTCAGGGAATAACGGAACTGTCTGGAGGACTGATGCGGCGTTTTTACATAAGCCTGATTGCGCTTGCGATTATTCCGTTGCTGTTACTTCTTACTGCGTACGCCGCTACGCCATACATGGTGCAGTGGGGTGCAGCGCAATGGTTAACGGCACAGGGTTTTACAGGTATTACGCTGGATATTGAGCGCCCGGAATGGAATGAATTGCGTGTACGCCAATTCAGAGCGTCCAAAGCAACGGACAGTGCTGACTTGCTGCTGGAAACCGGCTCCATTCTTATCCGGTTTTCTCCGCTAAAAGTGTGGGCGACACAAAAAGTTGATCTGATAGAACTTCCCGCATCTCACCTAAGTGTGCGTCTTAAAGATAATGTGGATGCCCAGCAGCCTAATAAACCGGAAGTGTATCTGGATCTGGCGTCTTTTCTTCCGGCAGTTTGGTTTGCTGCTGTACCGGCTGATCAGGTTCGTGTCGGTGAGCTGAATATCACTCTGGATTATCCCGTTGGTCTGCCGGACTGGTCGCTAAAAGGTGCATTACTGGTTGAATCCGAGCAGCTGTATAGCCGCCTGCGTTTTTACCGTGAAGGACTGGATCTTGGATGGGGGGATCTTGAACTTGCGGCGGATAATCATTTTAACCTGCGGTTATTGCAGCAGGATACGCCCTTTATCGTAATAGATGGCAACCTCAAAGCAGAAGATGCTGTGGTGTTACACGCGAACCAACTTATCGATTTGCAGGGGCTTGGGCATTGGTTGCATCGTTTTATGCCTGACATGGACATTCCTGCGCTCTCCGGTTCTGTCAGTACGCAAGGGACATTTTCCCTCCCGCTTCAGGCCGCGCTATCTCCCGATACGATGCTGTCTCAGCTGGTGTCTGAGCATCGCTTTAAGACTCAAGCATCTCTAAAAGGCATGTCGCCCGTATTATCGGATGTCGCGCTGAACTTGGGTGGTACGCTTCGTGTGTCGGATAAGCGTGTCGCAGCCACACTGAATAAAGGCAACACGGTAACGGTCGTTAAACCACAACTCCCGGATATACGGATGAAGCAGGCTCTAGTGACGCTAAAGCGTCCGATTGCCTTTAATGCAGAGATCGGGCGTGACGGAATAGCTCTAACCAATTTGCCAATTTCTGGCTCTCTAACGCTTTCGCCAATATCTCAGGGCAAGCATCGTGCAGTTGTCAGTCCGGTAGAGTTCAGTGTTGATTCAGCCGATCTGGTTCAACATCAATATAAAGGAACAATAAGTATCGCTCGTTTGAGTCTTGATGTACCTGATCAGCGTCTGCCTGACATTTCAGTCAAGACGGATTTTGACGTCGATCCACAGGTGCTGAACACGACGTTTGATCTGAATACACTTGAACTCCCACTGAGAATCGCCGGGCGATCCTCTACAGATCTGGATCGTATGAGTAGCGCCATACAGTGGACCTTGAAGGCAGTAGATATTACTGGGTTTGAGAAGCAATTACGGACGTATTTCTCAGCAGTCCCTGCTGAACTGACGTTAAAGAGTGGAAGGTTGTTGCACAATGGTGAGGCTAAAATTCGCAATGCAAAAATGCATGTTAACTATTGGAATGCGATCAATCACGCCGATCTGACCTGGAATAAAACGGAACTGAATGATGTTGTATGGCGCTCTAGCGGTCGCTACAACGAAAATGGATGGCTCAATGATCGCGGGACGCTAAAAATCGCACGTATTTTCAGCGGTGTAGAAGTGAATTCGTTGAAAACGAAATACCGCATAACGCGTCATCCAAGCGGTGAAGGCAAGATCAAAATGGCGCCCGTGACGGCTTTTCTACTGGGTGGTGATATTCAGATCAGTGAATTTGAAACAGCGTTGGCACCCCTGAATGTGACAACCTCTGTGGAGCTGCAACAGTTAGATATGGCGGAGATACTTAAACTGGAGCAGCAGGAGGGGCTGAGTGGAGAGGGGCGCCTCAACGGCCAGTTTCCCATCGTGTTTGATAAAGATGGGTTACGCATTAGCGATGGTCGTTTGACTGCCGATGCGCCGGGTGGAGCGATCAGATTTCAACCGGATGGGTCTGTCGCAGCATATGCCGCCGCCAATCAGGGGTTGGCGATGGCGCTGGGGGCGCTTGAGAACTTTCAGTACGATACACTGGAGATAAAGTTGAACTACGCTCCTGATGGTACTGCTCTGTTAAATACCCGCTTGAAAGGGCATAACCCGGACTGGAATAAGGGGCATCCGGTTGATTTTACAATCAACGTGGAGGAGAACATTCCTGACCTGATCCGTACATTGCAGTTTGCAGATGAATTGACGGAAAAGTTGGAAAAACGTTACCGTGACTAATCTTAGCGTTTAGCTTCGCTGAGAAGAAAGGACGCGTATAACCGAGGTGTGATGATGAAACTGACAGCAAGCATGCCGCCGATACTGGTTCTCGTGGCTGCGATGGGCGTAACGGCCTGTTCACCAAGAGTGGAGGTGGCGGTTCCAAGTGAGCCCATTACGATTAATCTCAATGTGAAAATTGAACATGAGATTCTCGTAAAAGTGGATAAAGAGATTGATTCGCTGCTGAGTGAGCAGAGCGATATCTTTTAAGGAGTTAGAGGTATTTCTATGTATCGTCGTATACAACAGGTTTTGACAGCGATTACGCTGGCGTTGACACTGGTTGCCTCGCAGGCGTGGGCTATTTCTAAAGACGACGCTAAGGCGCAGGGCCTGATAGGTGAACGTGCCAACGGATATATTGGCATTGTTGTCTCTAAGCCATCGGCGGATCTGTCCCGCTTAGTGTCCGATATTAATCAGAAACGTAAAGCGGCCTACCAGAAAAGTGCGGCAAGTGCGGGTGTCGAGCGCAAAGTTTTCGAATTGCGAATGGGACAGCGTCTGCAAGATCGCACACCACAGGGCCAGTACATTCAGTTAAAAAACGGCAACTGGAAACGTAAGTAACCGGAGTAACACCGTGCCGGTAACGTCAGCGTTTTGAGCTATTTCACGGTCAGTGCAAAAGCTAACAGCTATAGTCTGGAGGAAGTCAGGGATGTGTATACGTTCACGAATTTCGAAGTTTCTGACTGCCGCCCGAATAGTTGCGATTTTCATATCATTGACGTCTTCATCGTGGGTGTTTGCGCAATCTGAATTTTCGCCGGGCACCCTTTACCAGTTTAATTACCAGCTTGCGAATACCTCCTCGTTAAACTCTCCCGGCGACGCTCGTCTGCACGTGCGTATCTACGCTTATGATCATAGGTTAGCGGACGTGTCCGCGGTTGTACTCAAAGACGCGTACGTTAATCGCCCGCAAAGTGATACTGAGTACTAAGTGGGAAGCTGAAGGCAAGCTTATTGAAAACGGTACGAATGTGACCGCTGTCTTTGAAGGCGAGGGTGAATTTGTCGTTTCGTTCAGCGGTGATGTCTTGGTGTTGGCTCAGGACGGGGATGAGTATCAATTTAACAAACAGGCGGAAAGAAACCGGCAGGCAGAAGCTCAGCTGGATGGTTGGTGGCGTATCCCCGGTGATGCCTCGACTAAGGTGTTTATCGATGAAGGAAATATCATGCTCTCCAATAAGAAAAACGGCCAAATGGATAGTATGGACTTCGGAATTTATGGATCTTACTGGGTCAATCTTCCCGGACCGCATGGCATGAGTGATACTGCGCTGGTTAATTTTACCTACAGTGATAACTCGCTGGTGGTAACGCAGGACGAAGACATTGTTTTGAAATTGCAGCGTAAGTAGCAGGACGTATGTAGCATGCGGAACTTGGTTAATTCATAACTCATTCACATAGTTAATTCTATGATGTGCTACTCAGAATCGATCAGTCAGACTGAGTTGCACATCATTCGTTTCCTTATCTGACCAATCCTTTCTAATCTCCCGCTATCAACAGTTTTCGCTCAGCGGCCCCATCACCGGAAACTACGAACAGTTCATCTTCTGGAGCATGTCATGCCAACGTTTCTAAAACGACTGATCCCAATAGATGCATTTAAGGCCTCGGTGTGGAAATTTCCCGCCCCGATCACCTGCAGTGTCTATCTGTTTGGGATTATGGTGCTGCTGATTCATGACGTTATAGATTTTGATAACCAAGTGGATCTGATCGGTCAGCAGATTGTGTTATCAGCCAGCGGGTTTATGTGGTTTGTTATCGCCCGCTTGATTGCAACGGGGCAGGGGTGGAACAGGGTCAAAGAGTACAGTTTAGGCTTCAGTGTCTTTGCGGTGCTTGCTGTGCTGGTGTTTACCCGCAGTGGTGATGAACTCATCTGGCTGCTGGTTCCAATGTTTATTGGGTTACTGCTCAGCGTATCAAGCGCTCCGTATTTGACGCTGAAGGATGATGCTGCACTGTGGGGGTATAGCCTTCAGGTGTATCAGGGCACAATATTTGCGCTGCTTGCCGCGACTATATGGGGAGGTGGCACTTCAGTATCGATCCGTACAATCGAATATCTCTTTGAAATCGATATTCCTTCAGAGGTCTATGGTGATATCTGGAGTTTTTGTTTATTGGTGCTGGCACCCTTGTATGCACTTGGGTATCTGGACGGGTCTCGCTCATTTACTGATACTGACTATGATATTGCACCGCACGAGAACTTTCTTGTGCAGCGGGTGCTGGTACCCCTGGTCTTTATCTACGTGACCATTCTCTATGCGTACTTCATAAAAATTGCGTTGGTTCAGGCGTTGCCACGCGGACAGCTGAGTTATCTGGTCACTGGGTTTGGCTGCGTAGGCGTGTTGACCTATTTCCTTGGCTGGCCATTAAGGCAGCAGGGTGGGCTCTTCGTTCGATTATTTCAGCGCTATTTTTTCCCCGCGCTGATCATTCCCGTTGCTGTACAAGCCTTAGCGTTGTACCAGCGTGTAGATCAATACGGTGTCACTGAATCGCGTTATTTTGTAGCCGTGTCGGTGCTTTGGCTCGGCGGTCTTGCAGTGGGATATACGCTGTTTAAGCCCGCGCTCAAAAACCTGTTTCTATCGTTGGCGTTACTGCTGATTGTTGCGTCAGTTGGACCTTTGAGCGCAACCAACCTATCGGTCTATAGCCAGATTGGGCGTTTGGAGATGCTGCTCAAACAGTATGGCATGCTGGAAGATGGTCAATTGGTACAGGCGCCGGATACTTTGAGGTTTGAGCATCAGAAGAGTATGAGTTCGATTCTCCGCTATCTGCGCAAACGAGGCAGGTTGGACGAAATTAACACATGGTTACCTGAATCTGAGCGCGAAGATCCCGCACGCGTACAGACGTTTGCTGACACGATGGGAGTTGAGCTGATCAGTGAGTATGAGACTCAGGGAATAGGTGGTACCAGAGTGTTTAGCCTGACTAGTTCAGGCGTAAACAGGGTGCGGGATGTCACTGGATTTCAGCAGATCACACCACGGGTTACTCTGTATTGTGGTGATACGCGGTGTGTTGAGAAAAATCCATGGACCCATAGGTTTGCGGCAACAACACCGTTGTCAGCCCGTTATCAAAACGGACTTCTTAGTTTTGAATTGCCTGCTATTGAAACGGTTTCGTTTGATTTACTGGAGTTCGTTGCATCCGAAGTGATCCGTAACCCGAACCACTTGAAACGTGAGCTTGTTCTTGAACAGCAAGGAGAAGACTGGAAGGTACGGGTGGTGATTGATCGAATGAGTGTAAGGGAGGAGGATTCAAGCCCTACCGGTCCTCGTTTTACGCTGATCAATATGACGTTTCAGGCTATGCTGGTGTATCCGCACTGATATCAGCCGTTGAGGTCTTGAGATGGATGACAAGCAGATTCTGAAAGGCATGACTGCATTGGCCAATGTTGATGCCGATGTTGCTAAAGCATTCGAACTGTTGGGCCCGCCTGCGGCGCGGGTACGTCCGACCGGTTTCGGCGCATTTTTATCGATTATTATTGGACAGCAAGTTTCAACAGATGCGGCCAATGCTATTCGAGGCAGGGTAGAAGCGACCTTACCGGAACTCTCTGCCCAAGGGGTGCTTGCGGTTGAGGACCAGACGCTGCGTGATGCTGGCATGTCGTTCCGTAAAATTGAGTACGCAAAGGGATTGGCTGAGGCACAATTGGCTGGCAGGTTTGACGCGGAAGGTCTGGTGAACTTGAGTGACGCGGAAGCAATCGAATCGATTACTTCATTGCGGGGATTTGGCCGCTGGAGTGCTGAGATCTATTTGATGTTCTCGTTACATCGGCAGGACATATTCCCTGCAGATGATCTGGCGATCTTGATCGCCTTGGGGCGTTTGAAAGGTCTGGAACAAAAACCAACGCCGAAACAGGCCCGCGATCTGGTTGAGCATTGGGCACCCTGGCGCAGTGTTGGTTCGCTGTTCCTTTGGCATTACTATCGTGGTGCGCCAACCTGAGCCTGAGGGTTGACGCGTATTCAGTTAGCTATGTGTTGAGTTATCCGTCGTAACGGTATCCCAGTCCGTGTACTGTCCGCACAATCTGCGGATGACGCGGGTCCACTTCAATGATCTTGCGCAACTTGGAAATATGCTGGTCCAGCGTACGGCTGCTCGGCATGTAGTCACGTCCCCAGCAGTGATTAAAAATCGTATCCCGATCTACAACTTTGCCTTGCTCAGTGTGCAGCAACTGAAGAATTTTCAGATCTCGCAGGCTTAGCTCAATCACGGTGTTATTGCGCTGTGCGCGCAGTTCATCGGGAAATACGTGCAGGTCTGCCATTTCAAATGAACGGGCATCGTTGTTTGGAACGTTGTTTGGATGGGTGTTTTGATTCGCGAGCGCCCGCCGGGTTACCGCACGAATTCGAGCGATTACCTCGCGTGTACCAAACGGTTTTTTGATGTAGTCATCTGCCCCGAGCTCCAGACCAACGACCTGATCGATCTCTTCTGACTTTGCGGTGATGAA
>NZ_JBFGYC010000149.1:0-7691 GCF_041587635.1 Pontibacterium sp.
CAGCGATGCTTACGATCAGAAATGGGGCGGCGCGGATAACACCCAGTTCTTCACTTGGGGTGCTGTACAGCTGCTAGATTTCAACGCTAAAGACGAACAGTCTTTGCAGGCACGTATCGACTATGACGTACCGGGCATTCCAGGTCTGCACCTGATGGCGCGTCACACTGAAAGCTGGGATATCGACCATGCCGGTGGTGATGACGGTCAGCGTCATGAAACTAACGTCGACGTGAAATACACCCTGCAGGACGGCGCGGCGAAAGGCCTGAACCTGCGTTTGCGTGTAGCCAATGTTGATGGCGACGATGCAGTTGTACCGCGTATCAACGATATCCGCTTCATCGTGGATTACAAAACGAACCTGCTATAAACGCAGGGGAGTATCCTGCGACCGGCGCTCGATGTGCTTGCTGATCAGTCAATTCGGGGCGTTCAGCAACAGATCAAGCCCGGCGCGCAGGGCCTTTAATTCCCTCTGGTTATATTCGTACTGAGACACCTCACCACCCCTTCGGTGAAGGTCTTCTGTCCGTGGTTATTCTTTGCGTTACCGCGCTTGGTGGAGCCTGGGTCTCCACCTTTTTTCGTTTCCCTTCTGAAGATCGCTCGGTTTGCCCCATCCATATTAATCTACAGACGTTAGGTATAACCTAAGCGTCTTGCTGTATCGATTCACTAAGGTATACATTCCGATGATCCTCGACGTATTAACGATTGTACTGCTCTCCACGCTGGCAGGTGCTTGTATTCCTCTGGGCGGTTATCTGGCGAGTTTTGAGCATATTCTTCCTCGGTGGCTGGATCGCGAATTTCGGCACTTCAGTATTGCGCTGGGTGGCGGAATTTTGCTGGGGGCGGTGGCGTTTGTATTGGTGCCGGAAGGGATTGAAAGTATGGATGGCTCGCTGCTGTCGATTCCTGTGTTGTTGGCGGGCGGCTTTACCTTTTTTGTGATCGAGCGTGCGTTAGGGCTGCGTCGTCGTGAGTCGCCCCAGTTGATGGGGATGGTGCTGGATTATGTGCCTGAGGCGATTGCACTGGGTGGTTTGATGGCACTGGGGTCTCCGGTGGCGCCTCTGTTGGCATTGTTGGTGGGATTACAAAATCTACCCGAAGGATTTAATGCTTATCGTGAGCTATGCGCGCAATACAAAAGCCAGCATAAGACGATGCTGGTGATGCGTTGGCTGGTAGTGATCGGACCGTTGGCGGGCCTGAGTGGGTATTTCTTGCTGGGTGACCATCAGATGATTCTCGGCCTGATCATGCTGTTCTCGTCAGGGGGGATTTTGTATCTGTTGTTTCAGGATATTGCACCGCAGTCCCGTTTAAAGAAGCACTGGGCACCACCGCTGGGTTCGGTGTTTGGTTTTTGTTTAGTGCTCTATAGCCAGATGTTGCTCGACCTGCTTTGAAACGGATGAACCTCAAAGCCAATCAGCGGAGGTCTTTCGTATACCGCTTATTCTTACAAGGTTCTCGATCCTGGTCAGTTGAGCTTCGCCCTTATTTTCCCCCACCTTGCGGGCAAAGGATGGTTTCTGATTCAACCTTCAAAATCGACGCATCCATTTTGGCCAGCTATGCTTCAATACTAGGTAAGCCCGCAGTCTCTCGCTATCTGACGCCAATCCTTGGGGCTTACGCTTGGTCTATCAACGGAGTTTACGATGAGAGCATTAACCATGCTGCTCGCGATACTCTTGCTTCAAGGATGCATAGCAACGAAGAGTTTACAGCGTGATACCCATCAGGCTGCCCAGTTAGCGGCGCAGCAATGCAGCGAGACCCTGACTCAGGTGAATGACCTGATCAAGGCACAACAAAAGACGACCAAAACCATTGAGCGGGAAGCGAAAGCCCGCGCCAAGCTGATACGGCCTGATCAGCGTGATCAGGCGTGCCCGGATCTGCGTAAATCATTGCGCAACAAAACGATTGTCGGCGCGGTGGAGTGGGCCGTGGTCGATCTGGGTTCCAAGCAAATCATTTCCAAAGCCCGTATGGATACGGGGGCATCCACCTCTTCATTGAATGCCACGAATATCTCCGAATTTGAGCGCAACGGTAAACGCTGGGTACGCTTTACTTTGGCGGATGGTACCGAGGTTTCGAAGGTGTTGGAGCGTTATGTCAACGTGCGCCAGGCCAGTACGAGTAAGGATCGGCGCCGTGTGGTGAAACTGGGTATCAAGCTGGGGAATATATCCTATGTCGGTGAATTTACCCTGGCAGATCGTAGCCACCTGAAGTACGAAGTGTTGATTGGCAGGAACGTGTTACGGGACTTGATGGTTGTTGATGTAGCGCGTTTGTACGTGTTGGGGAAAAAGCCCAAGGTGACAAAAAAGTCATCGAAGAAAGTCCCTAAAAAAGCAGCGAGAAATTAGGGGGCTGCATGCAAGATAAGATCCCCTACTATTTACTTGTAACCCTCCTGATTGCAGTGGGTTTTGGTAGTGCTATCTATCGGCATATTAATCTGGATATTCCTTGGTTGCCGGGTGAAACACGCGAAGTCTGGCGTGTTGAAGCACGTTTGGAATTTACCGCCGACGGGGATGCCATTGTCGCTCAGATGGCGATTCCAGAAACCCACCCCGGCTTTACATTACTGGAGCAAGCGACTGCCTCTCCAGGCTATGGCTTGAGTTATCTGACCGAAGAAAAACGCCCGGCGGTGCGCTGGTCGACTCAGCAGGCCTCCGGTAAGCAGGTACTGTATTACCGCGCGCAGTTTTTGCTGGATGATAAACAAGATGCGGGCTGGCCACCGCCACCGGATGTATCCGAGCCGCCAATTCTTCCCGATCCGATCAGGCTGGCGGCGGGGCGTCTGATTGATCAGGCACAGCAGCAATCAGCCAATCAGATTACGATGGCCGCGCAGTTGATTAACGGTTTACGTTCGGATGATCAACAGGTGCAGCTGCTGAAACAGGATCGCTCACTGGCAGCGGCTGCGTTGTTACTGATGCAGTTGGCTGAAATTCCCGCGCGTGAGGTGACGGCGATCCGCTTAAAGCACAACCGACGTAATCAGGATAGCCTGCCGTATCTGATGGTGTATGCCGAAGATCAGGTGGCGTTCTTTAATCTAACAAACGGTAAAGAGGGACGGCCAGAGCGCCTGTTGATCTGGGAGATGGAAGATCAGCCGCTGATTGATCTTGAAGGTGGGCACAATACCCGCGTCAGCTTTTCCATGTTGCGGGAAGTGGTGCCGGTGCAAACAGCGCTGGAGCAAAAGTACCGTGATGTGAGTGCCATGCAGGTCTCTCTGCACAGCTTGCCACAAGAGGAGCAGCAGATGTTTCGCGGCTTATTGCTGATTCCTGTGGGTGTCATGGTGGTGATGATTATCCGTGTACTGGTGGGCTTGCGGACATCGGGTACTTTTATGCCGGTGCTGATCGCATTAGCCTTGATGCAGACGTCACTGGGGGCCGGTCTGGCCGGATTTGTGCTGGTGGTTGTGACGGGATTGGTGGTGCGCGGATATCTGTCCAGGCTCAATCTGTTGCTGGTCGCGAGGATCAGTGCGGTGATCATCGTGGTGATATTACTCACCGCTACGTTCTCTGTGATCGCATACAACCTGCGGATCGTTGAAGGCCTGAATATCATCTTCTTCCCGATGATTATTATCGCCTGGACCATCGAAAGGATGTCGCTGCTGTGGGAAGAAGAGGGTGGCGAAGAAGTGATGAAACAGGGTGGTGGCTCGTTATTCGTTGCTTTGCTGGCATATCTGGTGATGTCGAATGGTTATATCCAGCATCTGACCTTTAACTTTCCCGGTTTGCAGCTGGTGTTGCTCGCTTTGATTCTAATTTTGGGGAGTTATACCGGTTACCGCCTGATCGAGCTGGTACGTTTCAGTCCGTTTACAAGCAGTTCACAGGAGCCGCCTAAATGAGGTGGCTTATCTCTCCCAGACGTTTGCGCCAACTGGGTGTGCTGGGCATGAATCAGCGCAATATCGAGTATATCGCGGGACATAATGAGCGTCGGTTGTTTCCACTGGTGGATGACAAACTCAAAACGAAGGAGCTGGCGATTGATGCCGGTCTGAGTGTGCCGAAACTGCTGGGGGTGATTCGCTATCAGCATGAGATAAGAGCGATCAAAGCTATGCTGCATTCGCAGCCCGCGTTCTGTATCAAACCCTCCAAGGGCAGCGGTGGTAAGGGCATACTGGTGATTCATGACCATGATGATCAGCAGTACTTTAAACCCAATAACCAAGCGCTGACACTCACTGATATTATGCGACACACCTCCAATATTCTGGCGGGATTGTTTTCTCTGGGTGGGCAGCCGGATAAAGCGATCATCGAGGATCTGATCCACTTTGATGATCAGTTCATCAATTACAGTTTTGAGGGGGTGCCGGATATCCGGATCATTGTATTTCGGGGGTTTCCAGTGATGGCGATGATGCGGTTATCGACGGCCACCTCAGATGGTAAGGCGAATCTGCATCAGGGGGCTGTTGGCGTGGGGATTGATATTACCACTGGACATGCGTCCCATGCGGTGCAGTTCGACCGGCCGGTCACACATCATCCCGATACGGATATGCCACTGTCTGAAATCCGTATTCCTGACTGGCCGCAGCTGTTGTACATGGCGGCTCACTGTTATGAGATGTCCGGGCTGGGTTATCTGGGGGTCGACATCGTGTTGGATGCGCGCAAAGGTCCTATGTTGTTAGAGCTTAATGCCCGGCCGGGGTTAGCGATACAGATTGCAAATCATCAGGGTTTGAGTCACCGCCTTAGTGATGTTTCCGCATTGGATGAGCATGCGTTATCCCCGGATGAACGGGTAGCGTATGTACAGCAGCACTTTCAGGATTTCACGGCCTGATGACGACGGCTATGTCCGTTCCCGTTTAATACCTTTACTGGGTTTTATATCAATGAAGCAATCCGTTGCGTGCACCTTCGCGGATGGTGTTCGATAGCCGGGTAGACGCTTCGTTAACCTGTTTGGCAATAAACAGGGTGGTATTGGTTTTGGGCAGCTGAGGTAGGCCAGACTCGACCACGATCATATCGTGTTCGACGGTGGAGCGGGGCAAAACACCCACGCCAATCCCTGCCCTGACCGCAGTTAAAATCCCAGCCCTGCTCTGACTGCTAAAGGCAATGCGGTAATTAATATCGGCATCGTTCAGGGTGCTTTGTGCACACTCCCGGTGATAACAACCTTCAGGGAACACCGCCAGTGGCAAGGGCGAGCGTTGTTCAACCTGATGGGCCTGGGATCGTACCCATACCAGCTCATCCAGTGTCAGGCGCTCTCCGCCCTCTGAGCGTAGTGGCATCTCGACCAGGGCGATATCCAATTTCCCGTCATCCAGCATTTTTATGAGCTGCTGTGGGCGATGATCACTAAACACTTCCAGATTGGCCTCAGGGTAGGACAGTACAAAGGCTTCCAATATGGGTGTGAGTGCACGGGTGGCGTATTGATCATGGGTGCCCAATCGCACTGTCCCGTTGATCGTACCGTGCTGGTAATTACCAACGATCTGATCATGCAGATTGATCAGTTGGCGTGCGTCTTCTTCTAACTGCCGTCCGGCGGCGGTTAACCGAACCCCATATTGGCCACGTTCCAGCAAGCGCGCATCCAGTAGCTCCTCCAGTCGGTTCAGCTGCATACTGATCGTAGAGGGCGCCTTATGCAGGCTCTGGGCGGCATTGGTCAGGTTCTGTGTGCGCGCCACCGTAACGAACGTTCTTAATAGCGGGATGGAAAGATCTTTCATTTTTTATCTTCAATTTTATTGAAAGTATCGATCAATATTTATTGATATATTGAAGGTGGTCAAGTCACTAGAATGCGATTTTTTACTCACCGCGAAAGGAAAGCGGTGAGGTTCTGGAGACATAGACGGTGAGAATGGCGATTATCCTGGGGGCCAATCAGGTCCTGAGTCACGGGTTTGGTATCTTTTTATTTTCTGCGCTTTTTCCCTTTATGCGAGACGCATTGGGTATGACGCACTGGCACCTGGCAGCAGTAGGTATCGCGACACAATTGGCCTATCTCGGTGGAGCATTGTCGGTTGGTGTGCTGGGTCGGCATCTTTCAGCAGAACAGATGGTGCTAGCAACGGGTATTGCGAGCGCTGCGTTGTTGCTGGGTTTATCGATGCTGGTGCAGCCGATACTGCTGATAGCTGTGTTGTCGCTACTGGCATGCAGTGCGGCGATCTGCTGGGGTGCAATTGTGGGGTTGATCAGTCAGCACGTGACGGCAGATAAAGCGGCGACCTACCTGTCTGCATCGGGTAGTGGCACTGCGTGGGGCTACGGTATCAATGGTCTGATTTTGTTGTGGTGGATCCCTGTGTTTGGTTGGGAAAGCGCGTGGGTGTTCACCGCCTGTTTTGGTGCAGTTGTGGTATTGCTGACCTTGCAGATGATTCGTGCCTTACCGGCGTCCGCTGAGCTCCGGGAGTCTCAGGCATATGATCTGGACAGCTATGACAATGCGTCTCTGTCGATGCGTCAGATGTTTCGTGCTGTCTTATCCGAACACCGTGCGTGCATGAGTTGCTTGATCTACTTTCTGGTGGGTTTCACCTGTATCACCTTCACCAGCTGGCTCAACACTTACTTAGATGAATTGGCACAGCGTGAGGCATTGTCGGGTAGCACCTGGACGATTCTGGGTGTCAGCGGAATGATTGCGGGCATCGCTATTGGAAAACTCGCGGAGAAAAG
This sequence comes from Pontibacterium sp., assembly GCF_041587635.1. NCBI lineage: Bacteria > Pseudomonadati > Pseudomonadota > Gammaproteobacteria > Oceanospirillales > Oceanospirillaceae > Pontibacterium > Pontibacterium sp. Next base: position 6,744 of record NZ_JBFGYC010000149.1, read on the forward strand.
GGGGCATGCGTTTGCTGTACTGACGATGTCGGTGGGGTACGCAGTGGGGCTCGCGGCCTTTAGCTTTGACCCGGTTCAGTATGCTTTTGTTGCCGGAGTGGGGTACGGGGTCATGTACTTTCCGGTCTGGGGTATTATTTCATCCTGGGTGGCGCAGCGTTATTCACCGATCGCAACCATGCAACTGAGTGGCCTGGGGATGGTCGCCTCAGCGATGGGGGGCAGTGCCGGTAATCTGACCGCTGGTTATATCCAAAACACCACCGGCTCTCTGTCATTGCTCTATCTGATATTGGCACTGGCTGCGGTGATGCTGATTGTGTGTGCTGGCTTGATGGTGTGGCATGGAAGGCGAGAAGAGGGTGTGATGCAGCCTGTGTCGTGAAAGATCGGCTATTCCGCGACATATGGCGTTGCGGGGGTATTGATACTCTTGGGTAGTCATTGTCCATTGAAAATAAATTGAAATTCAATATCCAGTATGGCTATGTGTATGTTCACTAATAATAAAATGAACATATAGGCAGTTTATGTTGAAAGATAAAGTAGCCGTCGTGACCGGGGCGGGTTCCGGCATGGGTGAAGCGGTAGCGTTAGAGCTCGCTCGACAAGGGGCATCCGTCATATTGGCGGGACGTACGCTGGAAAAACTGGAGCAGGTGGCGGCCAGAATTACTGTTGCGGGCGGTCAGGCGCTATGTGTACCTACCGATGTCAGAGAGCCGAAACAGCTGCGCAGGCTGATGGCGACTATTGAAGAATGTTACGGTCGTTTGGATCTGGCATTTAACAATGCCGGTGGGCACAGTGACTTGCTGCCGTTGCATGAGATCAGCGATGAAGAGTGTCAGCAGGTGATGGACCTGAACTTTTCCGCAGTGCTCTACGGCATGAAATATCAGATTGAGTTGATGCTGAAATCCGGTGGTGGTGCCATCGTGAATAACG
>NZ_JBFGYC010000150.1:0-7666 GCF_041587635.1 Pontibacterium sp.
TAACCAAGGGGTACGCACAACGATCTCACCCATCGCTTCACCATCATGGGGAACACCATTCCCCTCAGTATCCACGATACGCAGGTCCACCAAGCCGATCGGTACGCCGGTCTTTATACGTTCCGGCATCTGGTTTTCCATCGTAATTTCGCGCTCGGTTTCACGCAGGTAGGTGGTACTGAGTAACGGACAGGTTTCTGACATACCGTAGCCGGTATGGAACAGAATGCCGCGCTCCGCCATCTGCTGTGCCAATGCCAGCGTTGGCGCACTGCCCCCGGTGAGCAGCTTCCAACCACTCAGGTCGGTGGCTTTGGCTTCTTCACTGTTAAGGATCATCTGCAGTACGGTCGGCACACCGTGAGAGAAGGTCACCCCCTCATCACGAAACAGCTTCACCAGTTTGTTGGGTTCGTAACGACCCGGATAGACCTGCTTCACACCAAGCATGGTAGCGATGTAGGGCACACCCCAGGCGTGCACATGGAACATCGGTGTCATCGGCATATAAACATCGTCGGAGCGCAGCAATGGCTGGCCTTCGTAAAGGCCCAGAGTGGCTGCGCCATTCAGGGTATGCAACACCAACTGACGGTGGGTGAAATACACACCTTTCGGATTGCCGGTGGTACCGGTGGTGTAAAACGTAGTGGCCACCGAGTTCTCATCAAAATCCGGAAAATCGTATTCGGCCGCCGCTCCTTCAAGTAAGGCTTCGTACTCACCCAGCGCATTCAGCGTGGTGGATACACTCTGTTTACCGTCGGTCAGCTGGATATAACCCCGTACGGTGGGCAGCTGTTCTTCCAGTGTTTCGGCAATAGCGACGAAATCATCATGCACCAGCACCAGACTGTCTTCAGCGTGGTTCATGGTGTAGCCGATCTGGTCGGCACTGAGGCGGATATTCACATGGTGCAGCACTGCACCTATCATCGGTACGGCGAAGTATGCCTCCAGATAACGGTGACTATCCCAATCCATCACCGCGACAGTATCGCCAGCCTGCACGCCAAGATCGGTCAGCACGTTCGCCAGTTTACAGACCCGCTGGTAAAACGTGCGGTAGTCGTATCGGATCACATCACCATAGACGATCTCACGGCCCGGCTCGTAACGCTTGCCGGACAACAGCAAGCTTTTGATCAACAGTGGGTACTGATAGGCATTAGCCGCCGGTTCTATAATTTTTGTTTTCATGGTTGGTTACCTTGTTATCCACGACAGGCTTATACACTGTCATTTCATCGCTATCTGAAAGAGGCCCTGCCGGTCCGGTCAGGAACCGGACGACAGTGTCTGCGTAGTCTCTTTATTCAGGGTTTCAGCAAGCTGAGGGTTCTTTGGCATAAGGAAGTGCGCCAGTGCGGGCAACAGCGTCAATGCACCCACCATATTCCACAGGAACATAAAGGTCAGCAGGATGCCCATGTCCGCCTGAAACTTGATCGGCGAGATGATCCAGGTGGCAACACCGATCGCCAGCGTCATGCCGGTGAAGGATACGGCCTTACCGGTGGTTTTCAGCGCTTCCAGATAGGCCAGACGCAGCGGGTGTCCCAGCTCCATATAGGAGTGCAGACGGCTGTAGATATAGATTCCGTAATCGACACCGATCCCGACCCCCAGCGCGATCACCGGCAAGGTTGCGACCTTAACGCCGATCCCCAGCACCGCCATCAGGGCCTGACAGAGCAGAGACGTCAGCGCCAGCGGCAACAAAATACAGATCACCGCTTTGAGTGAACGGAACATCAGCAGGATCATCACGGCGACGATGCCATACACATACGCCAGGATTTCGTACTGGGCACGATCAATCACCTCGTTGGTGGCCGCTTCATAAGCCGCATTACCATCTCCCAGACGGAACCAGATCTCTGCATCATCGTTGGTATTCGCAAAGCCACGTACCACCGAGACCACACGCTGCAGTGTTTCCTGGCGGTGATCGGTCAGCTCCAGATTCAGTTGCTGCTGATCACACGCCCCGCCACCACCCGTGGTGGTGAAACCGGAATAGGCAATAGCACGACTCAGCACCCGCTCGTCCCGGGGCAGCGACATCATCTTCAGGTTGCCTTCGTTCCCCAGATAACGGTTCAGCTTGGCTCGGGTCGCTGGCGAAGTGACGGATTTAACACCCTGCGTGTTTTCCAACTGCCACCCCAGACGGTCAATCAGATCGATCGCTTTATAGGTCTCACACGCACCTTCCGGTGTCCCAACAAAGATTGTCATCAGGTCGGTACTGGTGGTGAAATTACCGGTGATGTAGTTGTTATCCAGGTTGTAGCGGGAGTCAGCCCGCAGTTCCGGCGCGCCCTTGTCCAGATCACCGATCTTCAGGCCTTGGCTGAACCAGCTACCCACACCGACCAGAATCAGCGCAACGACCAGTGCGACCCGCGCCAAACGGGGTTCCGCGAAGTGAGATAAGCCATCCCACAATCCAGTTTTGTTCTCCAGCTTGTGCTGTGCGTGATCAACACAGCGCTGAGTCACGCCCACGTAAGACATCAGTACCGGCAGTAAGACGAGATTGGTAAAAATCACCAACGCAACACCCACACTGGCCACTAGCGCCAGATCCTTGATACCACCGATGTCGATGACGAATAGGGTCGCAAAACCGATACCGTCACTGATCAGCGCCACCAGCCCTGCTTTATGCAGATGATGGAACGTGACCCGCGCAGCCCCTAAACGGTCTTCACCTTTAGCGGTTTCATGGGCAATAGCATTGATGACCTGAACGCCGTGGCTGACCGCAATGGCAAACACCAGAAACGGTACCAATACGGAGAATACGCCCAGGCCATACCCCATCAAGTTCAGAATACCCAGCTGCCATATCACCGCGATCACGGAACAGACCAGCGGAATCAGCGTGGATTTGTAGCAACGGGAGTAGTTAAACAACAATACCGCCGTGATCACAAACGCCGCCAGGAAGAACAGCGCGATCTGGGCGAAACCATCCACCAGATCCGCCACTTTCTTCACATCGCCGATCACATGAATACGCAGATCGTCGCTCTGGTACTTCTGACGCACCTGATCCAGACGTGTCGAGAATTCGTTGAAGTCCAGCGGCTGACGTGTTGCCGGATTGATCGGCAACACCTCAAAGTCGATCATGCTGGCGTTAAAGTCGTTGGACACATAACTGCCGACAAGTCCGGCACGAAATACGTTGGTGCGGATCAGGTCCATCGACTCAGCAGAGTCATTAAACGTTGCGTTATCGATGACAGGCCCGCTACCAAATCCCTCAGGGGTGATCGCAAACCAAAGCATGCCCGGTGCCCACAGGGAGTTAACGCTGCCGGTATCGACACCGTCCAGCAATGACAGCTCGTCACTGATTTTTTGCAACGTGACCAGATGCTCGAAATCAAAAATAGTGCCTTCGGTACGGGCCACAGCCACCCGGATTACACTGCTGCCACCCGCCGTATCATCGCCGAGAAACTGTTTGGCATTGACCACGAATTCGTGACTGCCCGGGATCAAGCGCTCCAAACGGGTATCAGGGCGCACATAACTTGCCTGCCAAGCCAGATAAAACGTTGCCAGCAGACTGAAGATAATGATGGCCAAACGGTGACGAAAAATCAGCTGCGTCAGCATCGAGAACTGGAGTGTACCGTTGTTATTAATCATGCTGTGTCACCTCTGACGTGCTCAGGGTCTGAACGCCGCCCAAACCCACCAGTACCAGCCCGCCATTGTTGGCGACTACAACGCTGCTCAACGGCAAGCCATTGTCACGCTGGTATTTCTTTACTGAAGCGAGATCCGGAGAGACGTTAAGCATGACGCCGTCCGCCCCAACAATCAGTGCCGAACCGTCGGCCAGCCAAGTGCTACCCGATATGCCCGCTTCGGTGTGAGTATCCAGCTCATTCCAGCTTTGACCGCTATCGGCACTGACAAACAATTTGCCACCGACTCCAGAGAGCACTAAGCGATCCTCTCCGTCGCTGCCGCGTTTGGCCAGCACACCATGAAAGGAGCCATCATGATCGGTTTGCAGTGGTTCGAAGCTATTGCCACCGTCCAATGATCGGAACAGCAACCCCGCCTCTGAAGCGACGTAGATCACACCTTCAACCGGCGAAGACATGGCAAACAGGTGCCATTCATCCAGATTGTCCGCATGCTCCTGCCAGTTCTCCCAGCTTTGACCACCATCGCGGGTGTGATACAGCTTATTAAACACACCGATGGCGAAACCTTCGTCCGCGCTCTTAAAGAAAAGATCCAGCAATGGACCTTTCATCTCTTCATCACGCGCATCGAACTGTTTGGTCCAGGTCTGACCCGCATCGGAGGTGTGCAAAATCACTGCGTCTTCGCCAACCGCCCAACCCTGTTGGTCGTTCCAAAAGTAAACCGCATTGAGCTGTGAACGTACCGCAACCTGAGCCTGAGTCCAGTTCATCCCCTGATCATCGGAGTACAGAATATGGCCACGTTCACCCACGGCGACCAAACGATCTCCCGCACTGACAACGTCCAGTAACAGGGAGTGTTGTGCTGAATCCATCGGTAGTGAAGGCAGATCGAGGGGATCAAGATAATCAGCATAGGATACCGTTGGTGTTCCGAGTGCGAACGCGACAAGCGTAGACACGGCCAAACGGCGAAATCTTGTTCGGAGAGTTGGCGTTATAGTTTTTATTTTCATCATAAGACCTTCATGCATGGTTCTGTCCGGAGCATGACGCATCCGTACGAACCTGCTGCAGGTAAAATTGAGTTAGTGTCAGGCCCGGGAAGGGGCCGGGCCTGACACTCGTCTTTAGCGACCGCGGCGACGCAGTGCGCCCGCTGTGTAGTAAGATGCTTTAGGCGGAGTCTGAGAGAAATCCGTGCCTTTCCGTCCTTTACCCAGAGAGGTAAATGCCAGGTAGTAACCGTTCTTCTTCAGGTCAACGTGGATGTAGCTACCACCACCGGTCAGCGGCATTTCAGCTGCAACAACAGGATAAGAGAAACCAACACGCCACAGGTTACCGTTGCCATCGTACTTATCGGTTACCATCACATTCCAGGTATCTTCATCAACGTAGAAACGACGCTTTGCGTAGACATGACGCTGGCCTTCCTTAATGGTCGCTTCAACCACCCACACGCGGTGTAGTTCATAACGCAGCAGATCGGCATTGATGAAACCCGGCGTCAGAGCCGTACTTGAATCATGACGCGGCGAGTTCACTTCATTGTTGTTGTAAGGGATGTACATCTCCTGTTTGCCAATCAACTTGAAGTCATAACGCTCGGGTGAACCGCTATAAAGCTCGTAGTCATCAAACACGTTCAACGCACGGTCTGGCGTATCAAAACCCATGTTAGGTGCACGGCGCACGCGACGCTCACCCGGATCGTAGATCCATGCTTTACGCGGGTTATCCGCAAAGTTGATGTTATCCATCGCCAAAATACCTTCTCCGGCATCTCGCGCAGGTTTGCTCATGGTGGAAGAGTATTTCCAAAGCACTCCGTCTTTGCGGTCTTTTTCCGACACAGACGGATCATGAAAGGTGTGGTGGATATCCAGTTTGAAGTCGTATGCCAGGCTGGAACCGTTGGTGTACACCAGATTCTCACCCACGGATGCTACACGGTATACGCCGGTATAACGCAGCAGATGGTTCCAGATCACTTCGTGGCCATTTTCAGGAATTGGAAACGGAATCGCCCCCCATACGCCTTCTACAGCATCACCACCACGGGTCAGCTTAGCGGTTACCGCATCACGAGCAATCGCGTCGTAGAAGGACTGAGGATAGGCTGCGGTACGACGCGTTGGGTAGACATTCATCTTGAACGTATCCGGATATGCCTTAAACATCGCTTTTGCCGCTTCCGGCAGCTTATCGGCATACTGATCCATATTGGCAGCGGTAATGGTGAACTTCACCTTATCATCCGCATGTGGATTCGGGCGGTGGTTATCCTTGTTTGGCCAGCCCGAGAACGCACCGGTCAGGCCACCAGACCATTTAGGAATCGTGCCATCGGCATTGCCGGCACGCTCGGCACCCACCGGGGTCAGGTCAGCTTGCAGACGGTTAACTTCTTCTGGGGTGATTTCAGCAAATGTATTGCCAGCACCCAGCGACAGAGCTGCTACCGCAGCACACAGAACAGATTTATTAAACATACTTAAACTCCTCTCAGCTCTGCGGCTCAGAATTTGTAGTTAACAGACAGGTTAAACACATCCTGAGTGTCGTAATGGGAGTTATCCTGATCAGTCCAGGAATAACCTGCGCTTGCTTCCCATTCATTTCCAATATTAGCAGTCAACGTCACAGCCCCCAGGATACGGTCCTCGGCGAAGTTGCCCCAGAAGTGGGAATTACCGTGCAGGTCTTTCTGCAGGAAGATCCCTAATGAGAGATCCGTACCAGGACGCACCGCCTGCCAGGTTCCGGTCCATTCCACGGCAACGCCGTAAGCGAGGTCATCCGGATTCAGCGCTTCTTTAGTGATAGAGCTGTTAGCAGCCAGGTTGGAAAGATCGCCATTGATGTAGTCCGCACCAAACTGCACCAGCACAAACTGAGAATCGATACCCAACGGCAATGCGCCGCCTAGCCAGATACCGTGCACCGTGGCGCTGATAGTATCGTGTTCTTCAATACCTTCGCCGGCGGCATTGGCCACACCCAGCGTGGTAAACAACGGACGGTCGGGACGGTAGGCAATTTCACCATTGACGGACCATGTCCCTAACGTTGTCGCCACGCTGGCACCAATCATCTCCAGATCTTCCGGCCACATCTGAGAAGCACCCAGTGCCGATGCGCCACCGGTCCATTTCACGAAGGGGAAGGTTTCATGATAACGGGAGTAATAAAGACCAATCTCGGTATCGTCCCCTACCATCGTACGACCGGAAATACCCCACTGGCCGGAGTCGCTCGCTTCAATATTGGGATCACGGATCGGCATACCCAGCACCGGATCAACCTCATCACCACCACGGAAAAACGCATCGTCACCATAAAAAGTACCGCGTGGCGCCATCTCTGTACGACGCCAATCGGTCTGTACATAGGCTTCAATTGAAGACACATCACCGATACCCATCTGGGCATAGATACTTTCTACACCGATGTAGGCTTCTTTGAGTTCAGAACCAGGAGTCACCAGTTTGTTGATGTTCAGCGGAACCTGAGTTGCAACGCCATCCAGGAAGAACAGCCCTTCACCCCAGTTAATGACCTGTTTACCGACACGCACCTCCAGCGGGTTTTCGCCCACTTCGAAGGTGCCGTAGGCATATGCATCCAGCACATCAAAGACATTGCCCGAATGCTCTTCAGCACCATCCGACCAGGATGCCGCGTTACCCAGCAGGTCGACAGAATCATCATCCATAATCTCGGTGTCATAATGATACGCCGCTGAGCCAACGAACCCGTAGTTACGCCAGTCCAGACTCAGCTCCGCCGTCGCCTTGAACACGTTAGAGATCAGATCACCCGCATCAGGCACTCGGGCATCAGACAGATAATTGGGGGTGGTATACGTACCTAAAAGGTTGTTGGCAGGATCAAGCGCAGCCGCATCGGCATCTTGTGCGCGAATAGATGCTGCATAACCCAGTGTCATATCCAGGTTTCCGCTAAACTCGCTATCATCAGCAAAA